>CALZOR010000030.1 GCA_945827785.1 uncultured Bacteroidales bacterium
TATTGGTGCTATTGAGGATTTGGAGACTTTTGATTATTCCCGCCTTCGGCGAAATCTTGCGTCAGTGGTATGCGAAGGTCGGTGCAAGGCCTTCGTTGTCGGGCACTCACTACGGCCAACAGCGTCAGTGCAGTAGCTACATCCGGCCCCAAACAGCATAGGCCATCTGATAAACGCCCGCTTCAGCCCCGGTGCAAACTTCAATGTCATCACCCGCGAAAACGGCGGTGCCTTCGACGATATAATTACATATCATTGAGAGACGGGCTAACGCCAGTTTTTAATTATATTGTATTACTTCAATTATAGCCTGATAAATAATTGATAATCTGCTATTTCCGGAGCAAGGCATATTCAGATTTTGCCGGGACTGCAGAACAACTGGAGCAGGCGGAACTGCATAAACGTGCAATCAAGGCCTGGCAGGGACTTTCTCACAAGACTCAGATGATCTGGAGACTGATGGCTAGTGGGGTTGCTTCTCATCGTCCTCCGTTCGGGCAGAAGAACAGCATCAGCGGCTACAATCTCTTTGTATCGGCTTATCACGGTTTTGCTCAGCTGGGCAATGAGCATATTCCTGAGCCGAAGATGTTCGAGCCATTTCCGATATTCAGTATGGACTATCTGGATTGTTCATCTGCTGGTGATGGACTTCTCAAGGTTCATTTCCGGCTGACTATTTGTGGAACTGGTGAGCCTGGGAGGTACCGGGTGCTGGGCAAGTACCAAGTTGGAGAGCCCGGCTGCGGACGCAACCCGGGACTGATGAGGAATTGTCTGTCGGAATCCGTTCCTGCCGGAGAGTGCTCGGTGATTGAGTTCGCGCTCCCGGATTCAGTGCCGGCATTGGAGATGAAACAGCTGCATCTAAAGTATCTTTTGCTAGATACGAAGACCGGATATAGGTCGCAGTCTCATTCGCTGGCTGCAATAATGACTCTATAACTGTGTTACTATCCTCATAAATCACTAACTTTGCAAAAATTATTGTAAATAATGGCTAGAACCAAGATACCATATACTAAACAGGCGAAATCACTGGATGAACAGATTACAATTCTGAGAAGCAGAAACGTAATAATAAAGGACGAGGAGAAGGCAAAAGAGTATCTATCTGATATAGGATATTACCGTCTTGGTTTCTACTCTTTCCCTTTTGAACTTACATACCCTTTTTTAGATAGCAGAAGGCGTCACGAGGTAAAGCCCAATACCACAATCGAGGAGATTGTCGCACTGTATTATTACGATTTTGATCTTAGGAGCATTCTAAACAAATATCTTTCAAGAATTGAAGTATCTATCAGGACAACAATGATTTACAAGTTGTCTCTAAAGTACTCGTCCAATCCAACATGGTTTGCGGATAACACAGTCGTTAACAATGACTTCGTGAAAGATTTCTACCGTGAGGTATACTGCCACCTAAGAAACAAACCGACAATTTCGAGGCATCATAATAAATACTTTGGACAATATGCTCCTGCGTGGAAAACTATGGAGTTTATGACTATGGGAAATCTTGAGACCCTATATGACAATCTCATACTTGACAAAGACAAGAGACTGATATCCGCAACATATGGTGAGCATTCAACTGCAGCATTCAAAACATATCTGTCTGCGATAAGAGAGGTTAGAAATGCATGCGCCCACGGTAATGTCATGTTTGGGTTAAGGCTTTCTTTTGGTATAAGTACAGGTATTGCATGCCCGTCATTAAAACCGGGAACCAATCAGTCTCTTAATGGTGCATTGCGTGTTATCAACCACATGATACGACAGATTTCGGTGAATCGTGCAAATGATATGTGGGATGAATTGTATAAGGCAACTGCACGACTCTACACTAAGGTCCCATACCTACGCACGATGATTGAAAAAGAAACGGGTATCATTGTTCCGACCTCAATTTGAAGAATAAGACAGGATAAATGGGAAAAAGTATCAATTTGTTTTGAATGGAATAAAAATTGAAGTATATTTGCAACATCATAGTGTATTTGGATCGCCCGGTTGCGGCCACATGCACTCTAAAAAAGATTTAGCCTTCGGTTCTCCGAAGGCTTTTTCTTTTCCACAAAACCGCAACTTAACGCAAGATAAAGCAGCAGAAACCATCTATGTTTCAATAGATTAGATATTGAATATCTTTGCTTTCAGAAATCGTAGAGAACAATGAAAGCACTTCCATCAATTTCATTCAATGACTTTTCAGGCTCCGCAAAGGAGCGATTGCCGCAGTGTCGAGACTCGACCCTGTTATGCCCCCAACCCCTGATGTGAACCCCATAGTTTGGACGGTTTTACTTTGATAGAGATTCCAAGCAACGGCCACGGCATTGACACGGCTGGCAAACCTGTCCACTACAGTCCTTACAATGGACAGGTCTGTGACGGATATCTTTACACCGACACCGGTTTCTGGGATACTTTCAGGGCTATGTTCCATACAATGTCGACATTCACGAAAATGTGGCAAGGACTCTTGAATATGCCTATGACGACTGGTGCATGCTTCAGATTGCAGGGAAGGCTGCAGGGAAGGTAAAAGGCTGAACTGCTATATAGGCGAAATACGCCTCAACGGCACCAAATATAACAGTAACTTCCTGAGCCACAGTACCCTGACAGATGGCGCAACACTGCACTTCACTTTGTGTAATCCCATCCACCACCATAAACCCGAAAATCACCGTCCACGGTGAAAATCATAAGTAGTTGATAATCAATGGGTATTATCAAATAATTGAGGACGGTGATTTTCGGGTTGTGCGAAAGATTAAGATCAGCCATCTGCAAGAGAGCTGAAGGTGCCGTAGATAATCTCTGAATTATCAGAACATATAGGCAATTCCTGCCTTGAGGCTGTGGTGGTGGAGTTTGAGGTCATCGGCCTTGGTGCGGTTAATGAGACCGTAGTCGTAGCCGGCCTGCACTCTCAAATGCTTGCAGATATCGAGGCCGATTCCGCCTCCTATCTTGATGTCACAACGCTTGTATGTGCTGTCATCTCCCCAGAGTCCGGCTGTCTCTTTTTCAGTCGATCCCGAGTTGCCGTCAAGAGATGCTTCAATCCTGGTCACATAGTCCGCATACAGTCCGAAACTTGCTGAAGGGCCGGCAAAAACGAATATCCTTGCATTCGGTGTGATTTCATATCCATAATTGAACATCAGAGGAACGTTCAGGTAATGCTCATTGAATTGATTCTTTGATTTCACACTGACTGCCGGAACTTCAGCAGACACATCTGCATTGCGTGTAAGATAGTTGTACTCGACGGAAGGAGAGAATTCGAATCCAAGACCGAGCGGAAGATTGTATCCTACACTGACATTGAATCCGTTGTACCATGTATTGTCCCCTTCTGAAAGGTTCATGCTTGTGCCTGAATAACCTGCACCGACATTTATCTGCGCAAAAGCCGAACTTGCAGCCACTACGAGAGCAGCAATGGAAATAATTATTCTTTTCATTGTCCTAATAATTTAAAGCGTTAATTTTCAATCTTTTTATAAAATTTCATATTTTCTGTTTTAATCGCAATTATTGAAATTGCAAAATAAACAGCCGTTTGGATAAGCAATATTTTCAACAGCGGAGCAATCGCCGCAAAAGATGCACCAGCACCGGCAAGGTTTATATAGGCCCTTGTACCGAATGTTGATGGGAAGATGTATGAGAACAGATTCCAGAACTTGGGAAAGCAGGCCTGCGGCCAGGAGAATCCGGTGAGGAAAAGCTCCGGCAGAGTGAGAAAGAGCAGTGCAACTATAGGAGTTTCCCTATGCCTTATCAATGTACTGAATGCCATTGAGAAGAAGACACATGCCGTGACATAGATACACAGGAAGGCAAGAGCAGTCCAGAAGTCCGTGACCATCGGTATGTCGAACAGCAAGGGCACGATGAACACGATATACATTCCTATCATCATGTAAATCAGCCAATAAACAGCACCACGACCGAAAACCAGCCTGCCTGAAGCGCCATGTATCAGGCCCTTCCTGTCCTCCCTTCTCGTACCGGCGAGCATTCCCATTCCATAGAACATCGTCTGCTGGATGACAAGCATCAAGGCTGCCGTAATAAAAAAGAAACTGAATGAGTTGCTCCGGTTGTACGGGATGTTCTGCTCAAATGACATCGGCTTGACGACTGGCGAAATTTGAGGCATTTCCTCCAGCATCACGAGATTGACCGAGGTCATCAGATTCTTGTAGTAGAAGAAACTTCCCATATCACAGTATATGCTCATCGTGGACTGCTGCCCGAGGGCAATCCTGTCTCCGAAATCGGAAGGGAAACAGATGATTCCATGGCATTTACGCTCCTGCATCAGTTTCTCGGCTTCTTCCATCGTGGCACAATATCCGCTGATGGCAACCTCTCTTGTCGCATCCACTTCACGGATGAAGCGCCGGCTCTCGGCACAATTGGCATTGTCTATCACCACCACGGGCACATCCTCCAATATGCCGTTCTTATATATGAGATTGTACAAAAGCGGATAGCCCAGGCCCGCAAGGAAGAATACCACTATCACGCCGCCATCGGTGAAGACAGCCTTGAACTCCTGCCTGAATACCCGTTTGAAATCATTCCAGAATGTTTTGAAATATCCCATAATATTAATCCCTCCTGTAATTGTGGTAAAGGAAAGCATTCTTCAACCTCGGAAGCAGAGGCAGCGGGGCAAGGAAGAAAACAAGGTAGTGAAGCACTTCCTTCCACCAGCCTGCAAATCCGGAGGCAAAAATCGTCTCCTGTACGTAAAAATTATAATATGGTCTCAGAGGAAACATATTGGCCATGCCTCGGAAGAATTCCGGCATCTGCTCCAACGGCACGGTAAAGCCGGAAAGCGAGAAAGCAAGGATGCTGAGGAAGGCACTGATGCACACAGCCAGGCGGCACACCGGAAGCAATGCCACAATGCACACGGCAAAAGCCTCGCTCGCGAGAACCATCAGCACGATGTTCAGAATCATGGCCCATATAGACCCATCCAGAGGGAATCCCATCGGTCCGTAGAGCACCAGCACAAGTGTGCATCCAAGTACAGAGAACATAATTGAATACGGTATAAGTTTGATGGTCAATGCCTTGACTATTGATCCTGAAGACATCTCCAATAATTTTTCCGAAGTTCCGTATTTGATTTCTGTTCCCAAAGAGTAGGCTACGATGATGATGGTCAGCAGCTCGAGAAGTCCGGGGAGCAGGATGTTGGAAAGATAGGCATTGTAGTCGGTGGTCGGATTCCCGATCTGGTGGACATCTATGACTATCGGCTGTATCTTCGCCATTATTGCATCCTCGGCCATCCCCATTGCCCTCATTGTCTCCCTCTGCACTGCACCCACGCTCAGGTTGAACATGGTTAGAATGTTTTTATAGCTCATCATTCCTCCCACATAGTACATCGTGTTCAAGTAGAACGACGCCGTAGGTTTCCTGCCTGCAAGGACGTCGGAGTACATATTCTCCGGAAGAACGCAGATTGCAGTCACCTTACCCGTCTGCATTGCTTCCCTCGCAAGGCTGTAGTCATCGTAGCGGATGACTTTTCCAAGTTCGGTGGCATCAAGTTGCCTGATGAAGTTCCTTGTGAGTGAGGAATTGTCATTGTCCACCACTGCAATCGGAAGCTCCTGCACGGCACCTTTTCCGAAAAATGTCAGGAAGAACAGGCTGCAGAAAAGCATGGCCCCGAGAGGTGCGAGCACATATACAGGTCTGAGTTTCCACAGTCCGAGTTCCCTTTTCAATATATCTTTCATTTCACTATCACCGTCATTCCCGGGAGCAAACCTTCAGCCGAAGCCTCTGGCACTGCCCTCACTTCAAATGTCCTAGCATCATAAGATCCTGTTTCCCTGGTAGCACGCCAGGTGGCAAATGATTCCCTTGCAGCCATATAGGTCACTTTGGCATCGAGTTTCATTCCGTCCAGGGCAGGGACCGACAGGCTTATCACGTCACCACGTTTGATTCCATGGAGATTGTCTTCGCGGATATTGAAAGTAAACCACATATCATTCATATCGGTAATGCTCATAATGGGGGCTCCCTGTCCCACGAGTTCTCCGACTTTCGGATATATCGCCGATACGATTCCGTCACATGGTGCTGTCAGATAGAGCTCTGAAAGATAACCCTGAACCTCCATCAATGCTCCTTCCGCCTGGTTAACAACCGCAGCAGCTGCAGCCTTGTCCTCGGCCCGGGCCCCGGCAAGAGCCATGTCATACTGGCTTTTGGCAGCCTTGGCCTGTGACACAGATGCGTCATATTTCGCCTTAACCTCATCATATTTCTGAGCTGTGACGACTTTCTGGTCATAAAGCCTCTGGATGCGGTCGAAAGACTTTCGCATCACTTCCTCCTGCACGAGGGCAGCCTGCCACATCTGGTATGCTCCTTCAATCATCTCCTTCTGCGCTCCATTCTTCGCCTTGGTGCTCTGGGCAACTGCAGCAGCCTTAAGGGCATTTACCTGAGCAAGTTTCGCGCGGACTTCAGGTGAATCAATGAAAACCACAGTATCTCCCTTATGTACATAATCACCTTCCCTGACATACAATTCCTCTATTCTTCCGGGAACTTTTCCCGAGACGCGGTACTCACTTGCTTCCGCCTCCCCCTGCACGGTTGCGGGTTTTGGCTTTGACACAAAATATCCGGCTACGCCGATGACTGCAATGATTACTATCAGGCCTATGATTCCAGCGGCCAGACTGCTTCTTTTCTTTTCCATTTTCCTATGATTTATTATTTCTTTATATTTCCTTGTGCTTTCTGCAGATTGGCTGATGCCATCTGCAATGCAATACCCGACTCGATGTATTCGGAATGGGCCTTCAGCCAGGCTGTCTGTGCCGACATTGCCGTGTTGGCATCCACCACTCCTTCTTCGAAGCCCACCATTGCCGTCCTGAGGTTTTCCTCGGCACTTTCCATATTGGATTGAGCCATCAGGAGACTTTCAAGAGCTTCGCTCTGCTCATTGCTGTATTTTGCGACTTCGAGACAAATCATTTCCTTTGCATCTTCGAGTTTGCTTCTGTAAAGGCTGGCTTCCGCCTTGGCCTTTCTGGTCTTGAAGGCCGCCTCATATCCGTGGAATATCGGAATGCTCACCATCACCCCGCCGGAGAACCTGCCCCCGAAGCTGTTCCTGAATCCGTTGTTCAGGTTGGGATTGGTAACGAGATAATTGGCCGTGGCAGCTATGGTCGGGAGCATGTCGGCGCGGGCGACCTTGACTTTGTTGTCATAGATTTCGACGGCTGTATTAAGGCTTCTGATTTCAGGACGGTCTGCCCAGACCTGCTCCATCGGCTTGGATTCCAGCATCTGCGGCACAGGGACCTGCTCTTCCCCCTCATCTTCAAGGATAACGGCACTATCCAGAGGAAGGCCTATCTGCTTGCAGAGCAGCATCTTGGCAAGGGAAAGACCATTATTGGCCTTCAGAAGCATTCCGTTGGCTTCATTTGCCTTCACCTTTACGGAAAGCAGGTCTGACTCTGTGGCAACTCCTTCTGCAACAAGTGAATTCACATCCCTTGTCATCTTTTCAAGCAGTGCAGCATAGCTCTCCGCCAGGTCTCTTTTTGCTGCTATCGCAACAATCTGCCAGTAAGACTGGTCAACCGAAATTATGACTTCCTGGTATTTGGTGTCATATTTCTCTTTGGCCAGCTGCTCGGCAAGGGCTGCAATCCTGTTTGCGGCTATCACCTTGCCACCGGCAAAAATCGGCTGTGTCACGCTTACCGCCCCTACATAGACATTATGGATATCAAGATGAAGGGCTTCATCAAGCTGGCTGCCGATATTGTTGATTGCACCCGAGACGTCTGTCTGTGAAAGTGCTCCGAGAACTGTCTGCCACATCGGGCTTTTCATATATTCCTGAGCTGCGGCAGGATTGGACATGATGGCCTGGGTCAGTTCGTTCATCTTACCGGAGATTTGTCCCTGAATAAGCGTACCGCCGTTCCTGAGCAATTCTGATGTCTCATCTCCTATCAGGTTGATGTCCTGATTGTTGTAAAGGTAGGCCGCCTTGGCACTCACCTTCGGGAAATAATTGGCCCTGGCAATGCCTCTGTCATTAGAGGCAATTTCGATTTCGATTGCACTCTGGCCGAGTTCCCTGTTGCAATTTACCGCCATCTGCCTGCAATCCTCAAGGGTAAGCCTCTGCTGTGCCTGAAGAATGCAAGGGACAAGCGCTGCAATTGTAATCAATACTCTTCTTTTCATTTTAAATTTCATTTGTTTGGCACGACCATGTCACAACTTTCGGCCCTGAATTTTACTTATGGATATTCATTCTTCCTTAACTGTTATTCAGATTTCTTTTTTAGGGAAAACTGGATAATTCAAATGGAAATATTGCCTATTTTTGCCAAAACAAATGAATGACAATATGACAGAACCATATTATGAGATTGACATAGCTCAATTGGCACAAATGACAGGTCTGGCAGACGTGACTGACATGTCAAAGGAATTCATCATTACCCTTATCAGCGGCAAGGAGGCACTATCGCTGCTCCAATATCCCGTCCGTCTGAATGCCTATGCTGCGATATATTGTACCCAGGGCCATTTTGACATAGACATAAATGTCACCACATACAGGGTACATAAGGACACGATGCTGCTTTACGCCCCGGGAAGCACCATGCAGATAAAGGAAAGCGAGATGGAGAATCTTCTTATGAGCGAGGCTGTGCTGGTGGCTTCAACCAAAGAATTCCTGAAAGAAGGAGGCATCAATTTCAATGGACTGTTTGAGAGGAGTGTCAAACTGATGAACAACCCGTGCATCAAGATAGATGAAGACGGGAAAAGGATATTGGCGGACTATTACAGATTGGTAACCGACTTATATAAGAGTTGTCTCGACGGGGCTGAGAATGCAATCTGTTCCATCGGAACGTCGCTGATGTGCCTGCTTGGGAATATATGGAAGGGAGAAATGTCCAGGCAGCTTGTGTCCAGTCCATTCCAAAATCGGACACAGGCCAAGTATGAAGAGTTCCTCGCCCTTGTGTCAGAGAATTTCATGAATGAGAAGGGTGTGGCATTCTATGCTGAAAAGATGTGCCTGACTCCCAAATACCTCACAACCCTTGTAAAAAATGTGAGTGGAAGGACTGCCACGGAATGGATAGACGCCTTCATCGTGCTCGAAGCGAAGAATCTCCTGAAATATTCCGACCTGACAGTCAAGGAGATAGGCTACCGTCTCAATTTCCAGTCAATCCCGTCATTCCACAAATTCTTCAAGACACAGACTGGAATGACACCCAACGAATACCGGGCCGGATAACCTCTTGTGCTGTGCACGACTTTCGTCTGCTGCTGGCTGCAACAGCCTGTTCCCAATACTTTGATTTCCATTTCTTATATTGTTTTAATTGTTTGTAGTTCGTAGAATAGCGAACATATTCTGTCAAATAAAAGGGACCTCAGTCCCCTGTCTTACTCGCATCCGCATTTGCACCCACATTCATCTGGCTGTCTCTTCCTGTTGCAAGGACACTTGGCAATGAACTCCTCAAACAGCAGCTTGCACTCTCTCCAATTATCCTGGTCAATGCAATAACGGGTTCTGAGGCCTTCTATCTCGCCTTTGATTAGTCCTGCATCCTTTAACTCTGACAGATGCTGAGAGCAGGTAGCCTTGGCAATAGGCAATTTCTCATGCAACTGACCGAAGAAGCACTCATCCTGAGCCGCAAGGAATTCCATTATAGCAATTCTTGCCGGATTACCCAAGGCCTTGGCGTATCTCGCCAATCTCTCCTGCTTGTATGTATACTCTTTCTCTGACATATCAAATGTTCTTGTTCGCAAAGATACGAACATATTTTTAAAATACAATGACTGCTGTCCTTGATTTGCTATAATGTATCAATATGATCAAGAACGCTATTCGGAAGTACATCAAGACCAAAGTACAGAAGGTTCTCTGCGTATCCAAGGAAGTTGATGTATATTATATCTACAATTTATAACCGCTACATTAACAAATTTATTATATCTTTGTTGTGTTATGGTATTCGTATTGCCGTAACATAACAATTTAATGGGAATCACTTATGGATAGCAAGTATCAAATTCCATATATAAATGCCTGCATCAGGGCGTTTGCAAAGCGGTTCAGGCTTTCTGTTCAGACCGCCTTTGAATACTTGTATAACTTCAAGGGCATACATTTCCTTGTGGAGTTCTATGAGATCGAGCATCTTCAGTCACTAGATGACGCTGTCGATGATCTTATTGTATGCTGTCTTAATAATGGAGGGACCCTGAGATGATACTTTACCACGGTACAAACGTAGATTTCGAGAGAATCAATCTTGAGAAATCCTACAAATACAAAGACTTCGGCCAGGGCTTTTACCTAACAGACATTCGCTCTCAAGCAGAACAATTAGCGGCAAAGAAAGCAAAGCTCTTCGGAGGCTATCCTATCATTCAGGAATATGAATTCAACGAAGAGTTCCTGCAGAATGGAGAACTGAAGGTGCTCAAGTTTGACAATCCATGTAAGGAATGGGCTGAGTTCATATTCAAGAATCGCAATCGTGATTTGAATTTTTCTCATGACTACGACGTCGTAATCGGTCCGATAGCAAATGATGGAGTCGCATATCTCCTCGGACGTTATGAAGAAGGAACTTTGACAATTGATGACCTTAGTCGCGAGCTCACATACAAGGAGTTGAACAGCCAGTTCTTCTTTGGTACAGAGAAATCGCTTAATTATCTCAAAAGATTATGATAGCACAAAATCAGAAAGAATTCCTCATTAATAGGATCGTAGATAAACTGACTGAATTCCTCGTGATTGATTCAAGCATAGGCCTTACTGATGCCTTGAAAGTTGTATATAACTCCAAAGTATATCAGCAACTCCAGGATTCAGAGGGTGACTTGTATGTGCAGAGTCCGTCATATATCTATGAACTACTGAAACAGGAAATGACAGAACAAGCATAATTCAACAATAATCCTGCTCTATCCCGGGCAGGATTATTTGCGCACTACATAATGGCCGCTCTTAGACAAAGGTGAAAGCCGATTTTGACAACAATATGATTATAGAATCCATAGATACATCGAATATGTGTTCCCATCTTCAGAAGAAACTCCTCGAAGATGAAGGTGCTGATACTGGCTGGGAAGGCAGCCCCCAAGGTCATCAGAGAGGATACATTGTGCGGGATGCTGCCAAAGAAAATCAAGGAATAAAGCCTTTATGACAAGATGAAACTGAAGAAAAGAAAGCTCAAGTTCGCAGCTATATTTGGAATCAGCTGGTTTACCCTCCTTGTCCTGCTGGTTGACGGAATCCTGAAATTCCAGACCTTGGTCGACTATTTCGGGTCTTATGCCTTGGTGGAGATCACTCTGCTACTATTGGTCATTCTGCCAACAGTGGCTGTATACATCTTCACAAAAGAATAACAAACAGATAAATCACAATTTACAGAACAGATATGACAACAACTGACGCCGCTATGACAGAAAAGGAAAAGATGCTTGCCGTAATGATATATTCTGCAGTAGATAAGCAGCTATTGGAGGAGCTTAACGCCGTCATGGAAATTATTCACAGATATAACGTCCTCTCCCCTGCTGATAATGCAGGACGCCTTGACATTCTTAAGGGTCTGCTTGGACACATTGCAGACGATGAGATCATAATCAACCAGCCGTTCTACTGCGACTATGGGAAGCAGATTAGCGTGGGTAAGCGTTTCTTTGCCAATTTCCATTTCACTGTGCTTGATGAGGCGATGGTCACCATCGGAGATAACTGTTTCATCGGGCCTAATGTAAGCATATATACAGCCTGCCACAGCACCGATCCAGTCGAAAGGAACACTAGAAACGAATGGGCTGAACCCGTCACAATCGGTAACAATGTCTGGATTGGAGGAAGTGTCACAATCCTGCCCGGAGTCACAATAGGTGATAACGTGACCATCGGTGCCGGATCAGTCGTGACAAAGGATATTCCATCAAATGTGGTGGCAGTCGGCAATCCATGCAGAGTAATCAAACAGATTGAAACAAAGTAGGAAATGAAAAAGATAATCATTATCGATGGCGGTCCTCGCCGCAATATGAACACTGCTCAGATGCTTCAGAAGGCATTCGAAGCTGGTTATCAGATGGCAGCTGAGTAAAATGATACCTGAAATCATAAGAAATACCGTCTTCATCGGTTGCGGCAGCTTCATCGGAGGTGCCGCACGTTACCTCATATCCGTAGCGATGAAGACCATGAGCAAAGGTTTCCCGTGGGGAACACTTGCCGTGAACCTTGTAGGTTGCTTTGTTATCGGATTGCTATGGGGATTCTTCAGCAAGAACTCTAGTGAAAGTAGCTCATGGGCACTCTTCATGACTGTCGGCATCTGCGGTGGATTCACCACCTTCTCAACTTTCTCCAAGGAGGCTTTGATGATGCTGCAGGCTGGTAACTTCATGAGCCTTTTGGCATACGTAGCAATCAGTGTTATTGCCGGTATCGCACTTGTCGCAGCCGGATATTATCTTATCCGTCTATGATTGAAACCAAGCGCCTGTTATTTCGTCCATGGAGAGAGGCTGATGCAGAGGAACTATTCCGACTTGCATCAGATCCGGATGTCGGTCCACGAGCAGGATGGCCACCGCATAAATCAGTAGAAGAAAGCCTGGAGATCATCAATACCGTATTCAATAGCGACCATGTATGGGCTTTTGTATTGAAGGAAACCGGCAAGCTGAGGTCTGCTCCGCTCCCAGCCAGAACTACTGTCCGATGCTTTCTTGCTTACATGCTACCGGGAATGTAGTCAGGCGAAGGGTTGTGCTTCCATAAGGAACCAGTTCAAGGACTGTTTCAGATCCTTCGACAATATTGAAACTGTCTGGAATAGCCGGAGTGAAACGGTTTTCCTTCAGTTCCCATCCTTCCAGCTCGGAAGCCTTTACGCGGAGGACAACAGGAGAATTACCCGGGTCGAACGGAAAGCCCTTTGCCTTGGTCCAAACAATCTCAACATCCGAAGCATTGCAGTCTGACAATGCATAATTCCATTTCCCGTCGGGAAGCAAGGTCCAGCTCTTGAAATCAGGATTTGCAGATTTCTTGCCTGCAAGATTGTTATAGATTGCGTTATCTTCGGTACATGAAGCCGGAATGCTGTATGAATATACGAGCGGTCCGAGCACAACGCTCCTGCCTCTCACTGCATTATCCTCGAAAGTCACTTCCATAGGAAGTTCGAGAGTGAAGACATCTCCTGATTTCCAATCATTTGTCTGAGTATGGAAACCCGGTTCACCTGCCTTGCACCAGGAAGGGACACGATAAGTAAAACTCATACGATGAGGCTTCTTCGAGAGCTTGCCGTCCTGATAGAAAGTGAAACGGAAATCGATCTTGGTGTCAAAAGGATAGGCTGTCTGCTCATCAATCCTGACGCTCAGGCCATCGCCCAGGTCATACACAACCGAGCAAGGTCCATAAAGGGCTGCAACCGGTGAACCGGAAGCATCCTTCATCCACATTCTTGACACATAGTTCGGGAAATAGCGGTGAAGGTTGCCAATACAGCATTCTGTTTCATGTATAGGACGGTACTGCATCCAAGTGAGACCGTATTTGAAGTCATTGTGGTTGGACTCCCCCGTTGCAATAAACTGATTCGGGCAAGAGAAATACTGCATGCTTTTGAAATCCTTGGTAATACATCCAAGAGCAGCATTGAACATGCATTTTTCAATCCTGTCTGCGTAGGAAGCATCTCCCGTTGCCATAAGGAAATAGCCCATGGTCCAGCTATAGTCTGAAATGTCACAAGTCTCATGACTTGCGAGATCGTCATTGCCGGCAAGGCCTTCAGTGCTGGAGTTCACGCCGTCAACCAGCATATTCGGCCCTTCCATCTTTCTGCAAGCGTTCAAAGCCTGGTCAAGATAAGCCTGCTTGCCTGTATATTCATATAGTATGACAGGTACTTTCAGAAGTTCATTCATAGTGACCCCATGCATCCTGAGAACACTGTCATCAATGCAGTTGCGCGGATTCAGTTCAGAATATGCCCCGTTCCACGCTCCCTCGGCAAGACTCAGAAGCTGAGGATTTCCTGTAATCGAATAGGTCCAGAGTATACCCTCGACATTGACCACAAAACGGCTGAGACTCAATTCGGCAAGGGTATAGGATAGGTAATTCTTTTCAAGAGCAGCCGGAATACGGCTGTCTCCTGTTGCTTCGTAACAAGCCTTGAGGGCGCGGAAGAACACCGCAAAAGGCCAGGCCATCGATTCGGTCTCAGGACCGAGACGCCCTTCCGGACGATCGGCAGAGCGGATTTCCATCATAATTTGATTTCTGAGAGCCCTGAATCTGCGATGATCATCCACATTTGGATCTGCAGTAATCTGTGCCACGAAATTGTTGAGCTCGCGCAACTCGTCCTCAGTCGGAACCTGGCCGGCCTTGAAAGGAAGAGGATGGGCAAGTACATATTCGAGATTTTCATTCCAAAGATCTAGAAGTTCCTGGTCATCAATAACATAGCCAAGACGCGCCAGACCATCGAGATAATATGCGGTCTGTTCGAAACGCCACCAGTCCGCTCCCCTGGATTCCGAATCCCTTTTCAAGTCTCCAGCCCAGAGAACGCTGTTGTAAGGATAGTCCATCGCTTCCGGATGACCAGTAAGTCCTTCCTTCTGACGGATGAGTATTTCCTCTAGCCATCCTTGGGGAGTAATGTCTGCAATCAGCCCTTCTGAAAAGACGGAATACTCCGGTGAGGGCACGCTGGCAGCCTGTGGCTGCTGAAAATCACTGCCGCAAGCAGAAAGAGCGAGAGCGGCAATTGCGATGAAAAAGTGTTTCATAATCTTTTTGCCAAGAATTCTTACAAACGTAGCAAAAATACAAAAAACCAAGCGAGTTTTACAACACTTTTACAGAATAACAAGGGGTGGCCATGGAGAAGGACGAGCATGATCCGGCCGCCGTCAACCATCGCTTCTTCATATATCTTGAAAATCAGATCTGGCTGTTTGCCTTGATCAGGTCGGCGATGCTGACGTTCGGGTTGCGGTAGCGGGCATTCCGGTTCGGTTCCTCCGGCTCCGGAGGGGTCGGAATGATGGAGATGGCCTTCTGCGGGCAGTTGTGGACGCAGGCCAGGCAGTTTTCGCAATCGCCTTCAGCGACGGAATGACCGTCGACCACCTTCCAGGAACCGTGCGGACAGACCGACGTGCAAACGCCGCATCCAATGCAGGCATCCGTGGAGAAGACGATCTTTTCGGAACGAGTGACCGTGGGCCGCGTGCGGTCCCGACCGGATGATCGGTAATACCCTTCGCAGATCATCCGGTCCATCTCGGTGACCGGCAGGATATAGTTTTCGCGCTTGTCGATGGCCGCGAGAAGGGCTGCAATCTTTTCGGGAATCAGTTGATTCTTCGGGTCCGCCTTTTCCCTATCCGCGTCAAAATACGGCAGGTACGTATCGACCATCTGGATCGTATTGATGTAATTCATCTGAAAACCGTTCTCCTTGGCCAGATTGTCCACGAACTCCGGGAAGATCGTGCTATGGGCGCCGTAAGTTCCGACGGTGAAGAAATAATCGGCCTTGAATGTGGAACGGGCGATGAAGTCCTGTACGATTGCCGGCGGGATGAAGCAGTAGACCGGGCAGACGAAGCCGATTTCTTCTGCCTCATAAACAGGATTCTCATTGTGGATTTCCTGCGAGATGCTCAGCAGGGTGCCCTCTTCTCCTGCAATCTGGCGTGAAACATAAAGACTGTTGCCGGTGGCGGAGAAGTAGAAGATCAGGCGTTTGATCTTCTTTTCTTTCCGGGTGTTTCCGCAGGCGGGAAGGGTCGGGACACAGGTGGCAAGCATGCCGAGGCCCAACACCTTGAGGGCATTTCTCCGATTGATGGGGCGATTGATATCCATACTGGTTTGTTTTTTACAAAAGTAGCGTGTTTCATCTGAAACGGCATAACACATTTTTGCCCATTATTAACCAATTTCGCAGATAATCATTATATTTGTCAAACCTCAAGAGACTCACACGTATGAAAAAGGTACTACGCATAACCAATCCGAACGTCTATGCGGCTTATGTCAACGCTCCCCCGCTTCATCCGCTTGTATGCATCCTCCGTTATGAAGAACTGGGGCTCTTCCGCCGAAGCCTGAACCTGTACAGCGTGTATGGACTGTTCATCCAGGACGAGTTTGTCAAGGGTATTTCCTATGGAATGAAAACCTACGAAACCCACGGTCCTTCCATCATTGCGGTGGCACCGGGGCAGATCGGAGGCGTGGAAGACAACGGGGAACTGATAACCCGAAAGGGATGGGTTCTCCTTTGGTCTCCGGAATTGACTCAAGGGACCGCCTGGGAGAAAAAGATGGAGGGATACGGTTTCTTCTCCTACTATTCCAGCAACTCGCTGGAGATGACGCCAACGGAATGGGACCGGATTTCCCTGCTCATCGGCCAGATGCGTAAAGAAGTCCAGGACCATGAAGACAGCCCTGCCCTACGGGGAGTGCTCCAAGGTTATCTCCATGTAATCCTCGAGTATTGCAACCGCATTTATCTGAGGCAAGCGGCTTTCGGGGACAAGGATTCGTCCGACATGCTCAAGCGCTTCCACCAGCTGCTCCTCGACTATTATGCTGAGAACAAGCAGTTGAGCATGGGGGTCACCTCCGTCCAATATTGTGCGTCAGAACTGGCGTATTCTCCCCGCTATCTGGGCGACATGATCCACAAGGCAACAGGTGTTACAGCCATCGGCTACATCCATTCTTTCGTGGTTGAAAGGGGGAAAAGCCTCCTGATGCATGGGCACAATGTCAGCGAAACGGCCCATTTGCTGGGATTCGAATACGTGCATCACTTCAACCGGATCTTCAAGAAAGTCACAGGCCTCACCCCTTCGGAATTCCTGGCGAAATAGGCGTTCACGTGTCCAAAGAACACGGAAAGCGAGTCTCGCCAATTCGTTAACGATCCCGTTCGATACCATTTAACTAATAGATTTTCAGAGATTTACAATTCTATGAAAAGTCAATTTCTGTGAGAATTCCGAAGCTCATCGTTAGACAAATTTCCGCTTTTTTGTCCTTTATTTCCGCCTTTTTGGAAACAATCCGCCGACGATAATTTCTACCTTTGCGTTTTAAACCATAAAACGCAACGTATGGATAGAAGAAGTGCACTCAAATGGATGGGGTTCTCCCTGGCCGCCGCAGCGATGGCTGGAGTTGCCCCGCTTACTCATGCGGCCATCGTCAAGGACCGCAAGCGCGGAAAGAAGAGACTCGTATTCTATTTTACCGCTACCGGTAATTCCTTGTTCGTGGCCCGTCAGTTCTCAGATACACCCTTAAGCATCCCGCAGGAACTCAAGAATAATGACCTGACCTACGAGGCCGACGAAATCGCCTTCGTCTGTCCGGATTATGCCGGGGCCATTCCCAAGATCGTGCGGGAATTCGTGTCCAAGGGGACGTTCAAGGCGCCCTATATCTTCTCGGTCATTACCTACGGCAACGCCTGCGTCAATGTGGCAGAGTACTGGGACGAATTCTGCCGGGAGCATGGTGTCAAGAACAATTACATTCGGCCCATCCTGATGGTGGACAACTATCTGCCCGTCTTCGATATGAACCAGCAGATCGCTATCGACAAGCACACGGACGAGAGTCTGGCCACCATCCTCGAGGAGGTCGGTGCACACAAGGACTTCATCGCTCCTGCCGAGATGGGCTCCTTCAACAAGGAGATGCTCAAGGGGATTCAGGACCAGCACTTCTCCATGACGGCAGAGCGCCTGCTGGAGTTGAAGCCGGACCGCTGCATCCAGTGCATGACCTGCGAAAAGGTCTGTCCGCACAAGAATTTCCGCCTGGGCGCGGACGGCCTGGAGTTCAGCGGCAACTGTGAATACTGCCTGGCCTGCGTGCATGCCTGCCCGCAGAAAGCCCTGACCCTGAAATCCGTCTGGGAAGGCAGGCCGGGAGAGCGGAACCCGGAGGCCCGCTACCGCCATCCAAACGTTTCCCTGAACGATATCATCCAATCAAACAGACAATAATCAATAGAATCCTGCCGATGATTCAGCCGGGTATGCAAAAACCGGAAAAGTGTAGGATGGAACGGGAAAAAGGGATAGTCCCAGCGCACTTGCAGAAAAATCACTATCTTTGCTGCAATGACAAACGAGATTATCATCCGGAACTCCCTGGAAGGAATCGGGGAAGGCGAGGTGGCGCTCCACCTGGCCCATATCCTCTGTTTGGAAGGTAAATGCGAGATCGACTATAATGATGCTACCTTCACCATCCAGGAGAAAGACTGCACGATCATCCGGGCCACCCAGCTAGTCACGGCGGTCCGGCCTTCTGCTGATTTCCGGGTCGAGGTCATCTATGTGGATCCGATGTTTATCGAGAAGTCAACGCCGAATAATAACTACGGAATGCGCGGATCGCTATCCCTGGCGCAGGATCCGGTCATGCATCTCACGGATGAAGAGTTTGAACGTTGCCTTAGGGATTTCGAGGAAATCGGGCGGCGCCGGATCATGGTATGGCACCATTTCCTGGATGACCTGATGGTCAGCACCCTCCAGACGCTCATCCTGGACTTCTACGATTTCCATGCCCGCATCAATGGATTGGTAGAGGTTCAGAGCCAGTCGGCAAGCATCATGCAGCGGTTTATCGATATGCTGGAGCGGGGAGATTACCGAAAAAGCCGAGAGGTAACCTACTATGCTTCAGAGCTTTGCATTGCTCCGAAGTACCTTTCCGAAATCAGCAAGTCCATCACGGGCAATTCGGCCAACTGGTGGATCAATCGCTTCACGGTCCTGGACATTTCCCGCCAGCTAAGAAACAGGAGCCTCAGTTTCGTGGACATTTCCGAGATGTTCAACTTCTCCTCGCCGGCCTATTTCAGCCGGTATGTCCAGCGGTACCTGGGCGAGTCCCCTTCCGAGTATCGGGGATAGCCTAAACTATTTCTTCCTTGCCCTGAGATACACCATGGATCCCTCCTTGTGGTATTTTTCAGAAATCTGCTTGTCAGCATCGATTTTTCAGTCTCAAACGTTGATTTATCGGTGTATAGCCCTACATCTCGGATGTGGGCAAAATCTGAATGCCAAGGCATGCTTCAATCTTTGACATGGTCTCAAGGGAGAGGTTCTCCTGTCCCATGAGGACCTTGGAAACATACTGTTGGCTGTTTTTCATTCTCCACTCTGCATACTCGCGCCACCTTGATGACGTTGCGGATTGGTGTTCTCTCTGTCTTGAGATTGTTGCTGATGGAGCTTCATCAAAGATCATACTAAAGCTGAGCACTTATGATTGATTTTTGTAGAGTATACTTATTCAAATCTCATCATCTCTGCCAACTGAACAAAATAATCATTCGACCAGATATCCAACTCCTTCGGATTACG
>CALZOR010000031.1 GCA_945827785.1 uncultured Bacteroidales bacterium
AAATGAAAGAGTTGATTGAAAGTTCAGTATTCATTGGTGTACTGATAAGTCTGGCATCTTATGGTCTGGGCATGTGGCTCAGGAAGAAGACAGGTCTGTCTTTTATGAATCCGCTCCTAATTTCCATAATTCTGGTGATACTTTTCCTTTCATTGACAGGAGTAAGCTACCAGACCTATGCCGCGGGAGCTGAGTCCATCAGCTTTCTTCTTACCCCTGCGACCATCTGTCTTGCAGTGCCGCTTTACCAGCAGTTCAACTTGTTGAAAAAGAACTGGAAAGCAGTTGTGGCAGGCATCGTTTCCGGTGTGGTCTCGAGTCTTGTGTGCATCCTGCTTCTGGCTTTGCTTTTCAAGTTTGACCATCAGACCTATGTCACCTTCCTTCCCAAATCCATAACAACGGCCATAGGGATGGGAGTTGCTGACGAACTTGGAGGCTATGTATCTCTGGCTGTGGTGGTTATCGTCATCACTGGTGTTATCGGCAATGTCATTGCAGAAGCTGTGCTGAAGCTTTTCAAAATAGAGGAGCCGATAGCCAAAGGCATTGCAATCGGCTCCAGTTCCCATGCCGTAGGGACTGCCAAAGCCATGGAAATCGGGCAGATTGAGGGAGCAATGAGCAGCCTCTCCATCGTAGTATGCGGCCTGCTCACCGTCATCGGAGCCTCCATCTTCTCCCACTTCCTCTAAACCACACCGCACACTTTCCCCAACTGTCATTTCAGGCGAAGCCCGAAGTGCGCAGTCGAGATGAAATTTCAGGCCTGACGGTCAAGGCGGAGGAAGCGGCGGATGTTGCAACCGATGAAATTTCCAGCAACCACACTGAGATAGACAGCGAGGATTGGACCGAAGTCAGCTTTAAGCATGTCAAGTGGCAGTGTTGAGATATAGAATGCGTCGGCGACACAGTGGCAGAAACCGCAGAGGACGAAAACGCAAACGCCGAAGACAGTCGGGATTATATTCTGTCTGGAATTCCATGCATAGACAGCCTCGTCAACTATGAAACCGCAGAGAATGGCAAGAAGTCCGCATTGCCACCAGCCGGTAGTCAGTCTCTGATTGACTACAGCAACGGCCTTTGCCTGGATGTCAAGAGGGGACACACGGGCGAACATTGAAATGATGGCAGTACCTATGATATTGAGAATCAGGACGCAGCAGAGTGCAGCAATTCCTTCGGGATTCAGTTTGAAATTCCCGGCAGTTCCGGTGAAAAGTTTCAATTTATAGACATAGATGCTGATCAGACCGAAACTGAAGAGCAATGCCCCATAGAATCCTCCGACAGCCAGATATGCAAATCCGGCAATGCCTATCATTGCCCCGGCCAATATGCCTTCCTTTATCAATTGTACCCTTAACATCGCTGACAAAAGTTTTGCAGAATTAAGCCTGCAAAGAAAAGAATAAATCAAATAAATATCAACCCCGGGATATGGACCATATCATATTTTAACTTATATTTGTACGATTTGAACACTAAATGAACAGCCATCATGAGCCTTATTCAACTTTACGGCATAAATAAAACCTATGATAACGGACAGCCCCTCCACGTGCTTAAAGGCATAGACCTGAACATCGGGGAGGGGGAGTATGTGTCAATCATGGGAGCTTCAGGGTCGGGTAAATCCACGCTCCTGAATATTCTTGGCATACTTGACAACTATGACAGCGGTGAATATTGGCTCGATGGCAAACTTATCAAGAATCTCTCTGAGACCCAGGCTGCCCACTATCGCAACCACATGATAGGCTTCATTTTCCAGTCGTTCAATCTCATCCCTTTCAAAACCGCGGTCGAGAATGTCGAACTTCCTCTTTTCTACCAGGGAGTTTCCCGTAAGGTCCGTCATGAAAGGGCTATGGAACTGCTTTCAAAGCTTGGACTCGATTCCTGGGCAGAGCATCATCCCAACGAGCTGTCAGGCGGTCAGAAACAGAGAGTTGCCATTGCAAGGGCTCTGATTACCAATCCCCGTATCATCCTGGCAGACGAACCTACAGGAGCACTCGACTCAAAGACCAGCCTTGAAGTCATGGAACTTCTGGGCAGTCTCAACAAAGACAGTGGAGTCACAATTATCGTTGTAACCCACGAAAGCGGAGTTGCCAATTCGACAGACAAAATCATTCATATCAAAGACGGAATCATCGGTTCGATTGAAGAGAACCGTTACCACAATCTTTCTCCATTTGGTGGGAACACAGTAATGAAATAGCCGATGGAACTATTGGATGAAATATGGAACTCCTTGGGACACAATAAGTTGAGGACTGCACTTACTGGATTTGCCGTGAGCTGGGGCCTGCTTATGATCATTGCCCTCCTTGGAGCAGGCAATGGCCTGATGAATGCCCTGACATCCAACATGGGCGTTTCCTTGACCAATATAATGACTGTACATCCTGGTCGGCGAAGTCTTCCATACGATGGAATGAAGGCTCAGTCCCAAGTCCGGATGGATGTGGGTGATGTGGACTTTACGTCTAATAATTTCCGGGATGTGATCGATGATGTCACCGCAAGGATAATCTACGGCAGCAGTATTTCCTACGGCAAGGAATCCTTGAATGCTACAATTAACGGAGTTGCACCACTTGAGTTCAGCATCAATAACAGGATTTTGATAGCAGGTCGTTTTCTCAATGAACTGGACATGAAGGAGAAACGTCGCACCATGGTTCTTTTTGACAAGACTGCATCAAGTCTGCTGGGAGATGATCCATACTATGAAAAGATACTCGGCAAATATGTGAACATCGCCAATCAGGCTTTCCTAATAGTTGGAATCATCAAGGCTGATGAGTTCTCCGGAGGTACAAGTGAAGTATATATACCGCTTACTACCCTGACAGCCATAAGACAGGGCGGAACATGGTTCTCCAATATCAGTTTCTCTTTTCATTCTCTTGAAACAGAGCAGGATAACGAAGAATTTGAGAATCATTACAAAACAGCGATGAACAGACGTCATCGTGCAGCTCCAACAGACAAGAGCACTTTCTACATTTACAACAGCCTTACAAATTCGCTGCAGATGAACAAGGCAGTGAAGATTATGAATATTGCAATGTGGATCCTTGGCTTTTTCACGCTCCTCAGCGGCATAGTCGGAGTTTCCAACATAATGCTCATTACAGTAAAGGAGAGAATAAGGGAGATAGGGGTCAGGAAGGCCCTGGGTGCTTCTCCGTGGCAGATTACCAAGCTGATTGTGTCAGAAAGCATCGTCATCACTGCCATTTTCGGATTCATTGGAATGCTGCTTGGACTTGGGGCCATTTACTTGATGGATATTACTTTAGCAAATAATCCTACAGACCTTGGATTCGTGAAAATGTATATGTTCAAGGATCCTGGGGTTGATATTGCAGTGGCTTTGGAGGCAATGCTGCTGATTGTCGCAGCCGGCACCGTTGCAGGCCTGTTGCCTGCTCTGAAGGCTGCGAGAGTAAGGCCAATTGAAGCATTGAGAAACGATTAGGGAGGGGTTGGCAGATGAGACTTTTTGATATGGATTCATTGAAGGAGATTCTTGAGACACTCTCCAAAAACAAGAGCAGGACGCTTCTGACCGGGTTTGGAGTGTTCTGGGGCGTATTCATGCTTCTGATGATGAGCGGAGGAGGTAGTGGATTGAAGCAGCTTCTTTCCCGCAATTTTGAAGGATTTGCGACCAATTCCATCCTTGTTGTAGCGGATAGAACTACCAAACCATACAAAGGTTTCAACAGAGGCCGAACCTGGAATTTTACCCTGGATGATGTCGATTATCTGAAGGCGGCAATACCTGAGCTTGATGTCGTAGCACCGGTAAATGCGATGTGGGGACGCAATGCAACATATAACGGAAGAAGTTGTTCCGGAACCATAAAAGGCCTGAGTGCTGATTATAGAGTGATTGAAGCCCCTTCGATTGAATATGGCCGTTATATCAGCGAGGCTGATATATTGTCCGGGAGGAAAGTCTGTGTGATAGGAAAGAGAATATATGAGGAACTGTTCCCGGAAGGTGGCAACCCTTGTGGCAATTTTATCAGGATTGACGGGACATATTATCAGGTTGTCGGTCTTGATGTTTCCAATGGGCAGATGAGCATCAACGGAAACTCCAGTGAGACCATTGTCATACCCATCAACGTGTTCATGTCGGTATATAACAATGGTAATAATGTCGGACTGCTTGCAATGACAGCTCGCAGTGGCTCGGAATCTTCTGTGATTCAGGAAGATGTGCGTCAAGCCCTGTACAGGAAACATTTAGTAAGTCCGGATGATAAATCTGCGATGTTCGTGATGAATACTGCACAGATGTTCGCCATGGTTGACAATTTGTTCAGGGGAGTCAATATCCTGATTTGGCTTGTGGGACTTGGAACCCTTCTGGCAGGTGCCATCGGGGTGTCCAATATCATGATGGTGACCGTGAAGGAGAGAACGACCGAAATCGGAATCCGAAGGGCCATCGGTGCAACGCCGAGGATGATTCTGGGGCAGATCATGTCTGAAAGTGTCATCCTGACATTGTCCTCGGGTGCCATTGCTCTGGTGATTTCAGTGGCAATCCTGTCCCTTGTGGATATGGTTATGGCAGAACAGAAAATTGAATGCAGTTTCCAGGTCGGTTTTGGTACTGCTCTTATAACGGCTGTGACATTGTCCGTTCTTGGCATTGTTGCAGGTCTGGCTCCGGCATTCAGGGCCATGGCCATCAAGCCTGTGGATGCGATGCGTGATGAATAAAAGGAACAATATATGAAAAAGTACGGTAAAGTATTGGTATTTATGGCATTTATCCTTGCTCTGGTTGCCATCTTCGTCTTTTTGTACATGCAGACAAAGCCGGAGGAAATCCTTTATGAAAAGGTAAGTCCTGTGGTCAAGGATATCGACAAGATGACGGTTGTGACAGGCAAGATTGTGCCACGTGATGAAATTAACGTGAAACCTCAGATCAGCGGAATCATCACTGAAGTTTTCAAGGAACCTGGTGAATCAGTGAAGGAGGGTGAAGTGATAGCCAAGGTGAAGGTCATTCCGGAGATGAGTTCGCTCAGTTCGGCCCAGAGCAGGGTAAGACTTTCCGAGATTAATCTCAACCAGGCCCAGATCAATCTGGACCGTGAACAGGAACTTTTTGACAAGCTTCTGATTAGCAGGGAGGAGTATGAGAAGGTTCTTCAGGCAAGGGATCAGGCTAAGGCAGAATATGATGCTGCAGTGGATGCTCTTGAAGTTATCAGGGACGGAGTATCCAGTTCCAATGCAAGTTCCAGCTCCACGCTCATCCGTTCGACGATTTCCGGACTTGTGCTTGATGTTCCGGTGAAGGTTGGTAATTCCGTAATTCTCAGCAATACTTTCAATGATGGTACCACCATTGCCGTCGTTGCAGATATGAATGACCTTATTTTCGATGGGAAAATTGATGAAACTGAGGTCGGAAGGCTGAAGGAAGGCATGCCTGTGACCATCACGGTCGGCGCTTTGAAGGATCTGAGTTTTGAAGCTGTACTTGAGTATATATCCCCGAAGGCAAATGAAAACAATGGAACCAACGAGTTCCAAATCAAGGCGGCAGTCACAGTGCCTTCTGATGTGAAAATGCGCTCAGGCTACAGTGCCAATGCCAGAATTGTCCTTGAAAGGGCTGAAGGGGTACTGACCATTCCGGAAAGTACTCTGGAATTCGCCGGTGATACAGTGTATGTGAACGTGCTTGGAGATGATGATGAATACCATCGCAGGGATATTTCAACCGGAATAAGCAACGGCATCGACATAGAAGTCAAAAGCGGCATCACCAAAGACGATGTCCTCAAAGGAAACCGCATATACAAGTAATCTATTTTCCTATGAACAGGAGCTCAATATACATTTCAGCATTGTTGTTCACGGTTCTGTGTCCTCTCCGGAGTCTGAATGCTCAGGAGAATGGTGCATGGGATTTGAAGCGTTGCATAGACTATGCGACAGAGCATAACCTGACCGTCAAAAGCAAGGACATTTCCCTGCAGCAGAATCAGCTGGACCTGAGTACCGCGAAATTCAGCCGTCTTCCGGACTTGTCTGCGAGTGCAAGTCAGAATTTTTCTTTCGGCAGGGGATTGAGTGAGGCAAATACATATGTAAATACCAATACTGCCAGTACATCCTTTTCCCTTGGTGCTTCGCTCAATGTCTTCAACGGATTCAGGGTTAACAAGACAATAAAACTGAACGCCCTCAATCTTGAGGCTGCAACGGCCGATCTTGAAAAGGCCCGTGACGACATAAGGATACAGGTTGTAAGGGCTTATGTCCAGATTCTTTATAATCAGGAGATTATGAAGGTGGCACAAAGCCAGGTTGCCATCGATTCCGCGCAGGTGGAACGGCTGAGGGCCATGTTTTCCACTGGTAAGGCAAGTGCTGCGGAAGTGGCACGTCAGGAAGCATCGCTCGGTCAGAGCCGGCTTACTTTGACTCAGGCTGCCAATTCGCTTGAGCTGTCTCTCCTGGACTTGACA
Organism: uncultured Bacteroidales bacterium; assembly: GCA_945827785.1. Lineage (GTDB taxonomy): Bacteria > Bacteroidota > Bacteroidia > Bacteroidales > UBA932 > Cryptobacteroides. Next base: position 6,525 of record CALZOR010000031.1, read on the forward strand.
CAGCTTCTCGAACTTCCTTCTCCAGAAGGTTTTAAAATCCAGCCTCCTGATACGTCCCACACATATCTTCTTCCTGCAGGCGGACCTGATATAATCTATGAAGAAGCTCTTGGAATCAGACCCGCAATAAAGGCTGAAGAATCAAGGCTCAAAGCCTCTGACGTAAACATTGCAATTGCAAAAAGTGCATGGTACCCATCCATATCCTTAAGTGGTGGACTCGGTACGAATTATTATGTATCAAAGGGTTATCCGGCAGCAAACTTCTGGAACCAGCTCAGCAACAATTTCAGCCAGTATGTGGGAATTTCTCTCAATATCCCCATTTTCCATAAAATGGCAACGAAGAATTCCGTGAAAGGCGCAAAACTGTCACGTTTTCAACAGCAAATTCAGTTTGAGAGTGTGCGGAAGGGACTGTATAAGGAAATTCAGCAGGCATGGTATAATGCAATTGCTGCCCAGAGCAAGTTTGTGAGTTGTTCTGATGCTCTTTCAAGTGCTGAACTCTCATTTGAATTGACCCAGGCAAAGTATGAAAATGGGAAAGCCAATGTAACGGAGTTCAATGAATCGAAAAATGCATTGATGAAAGCCAATTCAGATATGCTTCAGGCCAGATATGAATATATGTTCAATACAAAACTCCTTGATTTTTATCGTGGCTCGGAAATTCAATAACTCAAGTTTATTGTAGCAAAGGCAAATATTTTGTATGTTTGCATTTTGTTTAAATTCTTATTGTTATGACTAAGTACATTTGTGATGTATGCGGATGGGAGTATGACCCTGAAGCAGGTTATCCGGAGGGAGGAATCGCTCCCGGCACTCCTTGGGAGGAGGTTCCTGAAGATTTCCTCTGCCCTTTGTGTGGCGTAGGTAAAGACGAGTTTTCAGCTGAGTAATCGCCTTTACAGAATTTTTGAGACTGACTAAAAAGTGAACCAGTCGCGAAGCGACCGAGCCGGGTAGGCTCGAAATACCCCTGACAGGGGTCGTAGACGATAGTCTACGGGGTTAGGAAGGTCAGTTTTTCGAAGAAAAACGAGGAGGGTGACTAATAATTTCACTTTTTAGTCACCCTATCGTTGTGTTTATATTATGCTTCATCCATCATCAAATATGCTTGTCAATCACCTCCTTGAGGGTATCAGGGAGGGTGACAAGGCGTGCTTTGAGGTTTTCTATAGGATGGAAAGGAATAACCTGGTACATTTCGTCAACTCATACATAAAGGACATGTCCAGGTCGGAAGATATAGCCCAGGATGCTCTGCTGAGGCTTTGGGAAAGGCGCCTGAGCCTGAAGACAGGAGGAAACATCAGAGCTCTGGTTTTCACGACGGCAAGGAACATGGCGATAGACTATTTGCGCCGGAAGACTGATACAGAATCACTTGAGGCCTGCCTTTGCCTTGAGGACGAGTCAGTGGACGGACTTATAGAAACTCTTGACCTTGCATCCCTTCTTGGAAAAACATTCAGCAGCCTGCCTGAGAAACTGCGTGATACATTCCTCCAGAGCCGCTATGAAGGCTTGACCAACAAGGAAATAGCCGTAAAGGAAAAAGTAAGTATTAAAGCAATCGAATACCGAATTTCTGCGGTTCTGCGTTCATTCAAAAAAATCACAAATACTATTTAGGGTTGAACCATTCTTTTGCGTATAATCGGTGTAGACATAACACTTAATCATGCGCAAAGATTTCAATAAATCAGTCTTCGATTCCATGCCGGACACGGTGTGGATAGGCGAGATGCCCGAATTCAACAAAAGGAAACAGAGGAAAATCCTCCGTCTCGTGACACAGATTGCAGCTGCACTGAGCATACCTCTGGCTGCGGCAACCATCATCCTTGCTTCCCGTGGCCCGAAGTCTTTAAATGAGGAATCCCTTGTGCCACAGGAAATTGTCTATAAAGTCAACAACACCCTCAGGGGAGAAATCACTCTTCCTGACAGTTCCATCGTGAAGCTCAACAGTGGCAGCGTCCTAAAGGTGGCAGCGGATTTCGGTCAGAAAAACCGCACCGTCTGGCTCGACGGAGAAGCCTATTTTGACATTCACAAGGACAGGTCCTGCCCGTTCTATATCAAGACACCTCAGGATGTGGAGGTGAAGGTGACCGGAACCCGTTTCAATATGCAGTGCTACTCCGACAACCCGAAATTTGACCTTACCCTCATCCAGGGATCGGTTGAGGTGAAGACCAGCAGCGACGAAGTCATAAAGGTCCTGCCATCGCAGAACATAGTCATCAGCAATGAATTCCATAATGTTTCCAGGGTGGATAAGCCTTCGGAATCACTGGTCTGGACAGAAGGTGTATTGAAATTCGACCATACTCCGATGTCGGAGACAATCGCCAGAATCGAGCGTTGGTACGGAGTGGATATCAATGTCCCGGACAAGAAGATACTAGGCTCATCATTCACTGCTGAATTCAAGTCCGAGACGCTTGATGAGGTAATGCGCCTTCTGTGTATCTCATCCAATCTCAGATATACGGTGGATGGTGGTTCAATCACATTGGAATCTGACAAATAGTATATGAACCAGATCGATTAAACATGAAAAAATTAAAACGAATACTTATGTTCTGCTTTTCCCTCATGCTGACTTTCAGTCTGCATGCGCAGAGCAAGTTTACGGTAGTGGCTGAAGGGCAGCCACTGATTTATGCTATGAAGATGCTTGCTGCCCAGTGCGACTACAATTTTGTGTATAACAATGACATAATCGACACATCGAAAAAGATTGATGTGGACATTGCGAGTGACCGGATAACTGAAGTTCTCGATGCCATTTTCAAACCTTGTGGCATAAGCTATACCATTGTAGGAAAGCAGATTGCGCTTTCTGTACCAGTTCCTTCAGCCGAACAAGGCAATACAAGTTCAGGAACAAGAAAAATCAGCGGTACAGTGTCGGATGCAACCGGCGACGCCCTTGCTGCCGCAGACATATATCTGAAAGGAACTAACAAAGGTGTATTCGCCGACATGAACGGCCGTTATTCGATTGAAGTGCCTGATGACGAAGGCACTGAGTTGGTCTTCAGCTTTATCGGAATGCGTGAGCAGACTGTCCGGATAGGAAAGAAAAGTGTAATCGATGTTGTCCTTGAAGAAGAGGCGCACACTCTTGAAAGAATAGTCGTAACCGGTTATCAGACAATTTCACGTGAGCGTTCTGCAGGAGCATTTGCAAATGTTTCCGGGACAGAAGTCCGCGATCAGGCCACGGTGCATGGCAGCCTTTTGCGAAGCCTTGAGGGCAGTGCGACAGGTCTCAGCATCACCCAGACTGGAGATGGAGTTCAGTACCTGATACGTGGAGTATCTTCAATCAATTCGAAGACGGAGCCCCTCTATATCGTGGACGGAGTTTCAATGACCAAGGCCCAGATGGACAGGATGGTCAACCCCAACGACGTGGAGTCAATCAACTTCCTCAAGGATGCAACAGCGGCCTCAATCTGGGGAGCACAGGCTGCAAACGGTGTCATTGTCGTCACGACCAGGACAGGAAGTGCCGGCAAGAAACTATCCATCAGTTACAATGCCGGATTCACCTTCAAGGGCAAGCCGAACTACAAATATCAGGATATGATGACAAGCCGCGAATTCATCGATGCGGCCATCTCAGCCTTTGATCCCCAGACATATAAATGGACCGACATAAACAAGAGCACATACGGACTCAGCAGGGGAGACTACAGGGTAGTCCTTCCGCACGAAGTACCTATGTACCAATATTACAATGGAGAAATAACCCTTGCACAGAGGGATGAAATCCTGAATGACCTTGCCTCAAAAGACGGCAGGAAGGAATATGAGAAATATTTCATGAGCAATGCCTTCCTTCACAACCAATCGCTTTCATTCTCCGGAGGTAACGACAAAAGCACTTTCTACGCATCACTTGAATACCAGAGGGACAAGGGGTCATACAGGGATTATAACGACGATTACCGCTTTTTCTTCCGTGACGTTCTGAATGTTGCAAAGTGGCTGAATCTTGACTTGTCAATCTCTGCCTATCATTCAAAAAGTCGTTCATATACTGCTCCGAAGTTAAGTGATATTCCATATCTGACATATTTCGATGATGATGGCAATGAATTGTCACTTAGCAATTATATAATGACAGATGAATACCGTTCGGGAATTGAGGAGATGACTGGCATTTCACTTGAATACAAACCCGTCAGCGATTTCAGAAAGAATTATACTGTCAATAAGTCAACAGGAATCAACGCCAATGCAGGAATGAGAATCAACTTCACTGACTTTCTCAGTTATGAAGGTCGTTTCCAATATTCTGTCACCAACGGCAATGGGGAAAATTTCATTCCGGCAGATTCCTACATCGTCAGGGTGGAAAGGGCTCAGGCTACCAATACTTCCGGTGAGGCCTTTCTTCCATCATCCGGTGGACATTACTATACAAGTTTCAATCGTCAGACCTCATATACGGTCCGGAATCAGTTGAATCTGGATCTTGATATAGGTAAGGCGAATACCCACAGAATAGCTGCCCTTGCCGGTTTTGAATTCAGCGACCGGCTTGACAGCGGTCACAATTCATTCCTCAGAGGATATGACTATCAGACAATGCAGCACATCCTTTATGATGATTACAAACTGCATACTGAAGGAGTCAAAAATCCTGCTCTGCCTGCTTTTGCAACAGCTACAGTCAATATCTTTGACCAGAACGGCTATACCCAGACTGAGACAGACTACCGTTTCGTGTCAATGTATGCAAATGCCGCATATACCCTTATGGACAAATATTCGCTGAACGCCAGTATCCGTGTGGACCAATCCAACCTTTTTGGAAGCGACCCGAGCGTACAGTTCAAGCCGATATGGTCTGCAGGAGCAATATGGAACATGGCGAAAGAGGATTTCCTCAGCAGCAGATCATGGGTTAACAGGCTCAATCTCAGGGTAAGTTTCGGCTATGCAGGAAACTCCCCAAATCCGGGAGAAGGAGGTCCTTACGATATACTGGCATCGACTTCAGATCCTTCATATAGCGATTTTGGTCTTGGCTATCAGATAATTACACCTGCCAACGACAAACTGTCATGGGAAAAGACCCGCACTGTCAACGTTGGAGCCGACTTTGCATTCCTGGGCAACCGCCTTGACGGAAGCATCGATCTGTATGACAAACGTACAACCAACCTCCTGGCACAGATTCCTGTCGATCCGACCACAGGTTTCACAAAGGTGCTGTCAAATCTGGGAACAATGACTAACAGGGGAGTGGAACTGGCCCTGAGCAGCGTGAACATTGACCGCAGGATGTTCAGGTGGACAACCGATTTCAATTTCACCTTCAATGCTAACAAACTCGTGGAAATGTACATTGAACAACCACAGAGCCCATATATACTTGCGACGCAGAACTACTGGGCAGGATATCCTTACGGAACCGTCTTCGCCTACAACTGGGCGGGACTTGACCCGAAGGACGGAATGCCGAGGGCATATGACAGCAAGGGAGAGGCAGTACGGTCAATTACTGCAATTGACAGCACTGATGCCGTCAAGTATATGGGCACCACCGTCCCTCCTTTCTATGGCTCGCTTTCAAATGATTTCCAGATAGGGGATTTCAGCATTGGAATCATGTTTATCTACAATCTGGGGCATGTCATGAGAAATGATGTCAATGACAAGTTTTCCTACCGCTTCTGTGAGAATCTGCACCATGATTTCTCCTTGAGGTGGAAGGCTCCGGGAGATGAGGCCAAAACGAATGTCCCGGCATATTATTCATTGAAAAACAGTGAGATAAATGAGACTGACATTACATATCTTTACAGGTATGCGGACATTAATGTACTTCCGGCCTCATACATCAAACTAAGGGAAGTATCCCTCGGCTACAGCCTCCCGGACCATGCTTGCAAAGCCATTCATGCGGAGAACATTTCCCTGCGTCTGATCGCCTCCAACCTCTTCACCATCGGGTTCAACGGCCAGGGCATCGATCCGGAATCATTCTACCTCTCCAGCGGAAGCAGAAGCGACAAATACAATCCATATATCTCAGCAAGCCTCAATATAGAATTTTAAAGATGAAGAAATCAATATACATAATTGCTACAATTACAGTATTTTGCCTCACTTCATGTGAGGACTTCCTGAATGTCAAGCCTCGCGGATATGATACACCTTCCATAATGGAGCATTATCAGGGACTTCTCCTTGGACAGGAACTGTGGCTGATGGATGAGAGTTTTCCATATATGTGCTTTGAATGTTTTATGGATAAAAATGGCTATGACAATGCCTACAGTACCATTGGTTCAAATGCGACCAATGCCTACAAATGGGAAAAGGAGATTTATCGTGAAGATGAAACATGCGGAGAATGGAATTCTTTCACTAATCCTCTCTATTACTACAATGTTGTCATCAATCAGGTAATGGATGCCGAAGATGGCACTCCTGAGGAAAAGCTTGCTCTTCAGTCCGAAGCAAGGATGCTCAGGGCCTATTGCACCTTCATGATGTCACAGTTTTTCGGAAGAGTTCCGATAATCACTTCTGCATCAACGACTTCCGGGGACTATTCACTTCGTTCCATAGATGAGGTCAATGAGTTCATTGTCAGCGAGATGTCAGAGGCCCTCGGACATCTGAAAGATGACCCCGAGCATTTCAAAAGAGTGTTCAGGACAACAGGACTGGCAATGTTCGGCAAGGTCCTGTTCTACCTTGGACGCTATGAAGAAGCACTCGTTCAGCTGGAGGCTGCATATAAGGCCGTCAAGGCTAGGGCGGAGGTTGGACTGACGGATTATTACGAAAGAGTGACAGATGACGGTCAGGTGAATTACATCGTCTATGATTATGAGAATCCGGAAATTCTGTTCATGTTAGGCTCTATGAACAGGATTTGGCCTGCCGTCTATGGCTCGATGTACAATATGCTTCTTCTTGGAGTGAAGAATGAGGTTATCCGGGATTTCTTCTATGATCTGAAGGATACCCGCCTTGGAGCCTTGTCTTCTGTGTCAAGCGGAAAGACTGCATACAAGCTCTTCAAATCTTCGGATTATTATTGTGCCAATATGGCCAATATCAAGAGCAATGTCGGCATAGGAGTGCCTCATCTCTATACCATGTATGCTGAATGTCTTGCCCGTTCCGGGAGACTTGACGAGGCTGCTGCCGTGCTTCTGGAATTCAGGGACAACCGTATGGACCCGGGCCATGAGGCCCTGCCTTCTGATGTCAGCACCAAGGAGGCAATGATAAGATTCGCTTTTGAGGAAGGTATGAGGGAACAAATTGGTTTCGGCACGAGTTGGTTTGACATGAAACGGGTTTGGAATGACCCTGTCTTCCAATATATGAAGGACTATTATGTCCATACTGTCGGAAATGAAACTTATACTCTCAGCCAGGAGAGACTCTATTTCCAATATCCGCCTTCTGTGACTGCATGGCATCCCGAATATAAAGAATAATATTTATAAACCATTAAAATATAAAACGTTATGAAAAAGTACTTGACAATTGCAGCTCTTGCTGCACTAGTAGGAGTTGTCTCCTGCCAAAAGACACCAGCGGAAAAAATTGACATTTCCGCATCCCCTGCAACCGTTACTTTTGAAGGTGACGGTGGTACAATCAATGTTGCAGTGACTACTTCTTCGAAGACTTTCACTGTAGAGACTGGTGCTGACTGGCTTACTTATGAGGTAAACGGAAAAGAGATTGCCCTTACTGCAACAAACAACAATACCAAGGCAGAGCGTTCAGCCACCGTTACCCTTATGGACGACCATTCTTCTTGCAAGATTGAGGTCGCTCAGCAAATCGGTTCTCCGGTTGCCGGATACAAGGCTCTTGCCTCTGCTTCAATGGATTACGCGGGAACTCAGATGTATATGTTCAGCAAACCCCTCACAGAGGATTATGGCGGAATGGCTTTCCTCAATTTTAAGGATATGGATGGGAACAGCCTTGAAATCATGATTTATACTCCTTTGTATCTTGCCGCCGAAGAGGTAGAACTTCCAGAAGGTAAATACACTGCAGGCAAGGACAAGATGCTTGAATTCTATGCCGTTCCATTTACATGGGTGCCTGGAACTACACTGTCTTTCGGCCCGGATGAAGGTGAAGACGAAGAAGCTACATTCGGATCGACTTTTACAAGCATAACTGAACAGACAACATTGCTTGAATCAGGAAAGATTGACATTAAGGATGGCATAATTACAATCGATATGAAAGATGCTGATGGAAATGAGTACAAATATGCTTATGATGGAGAAGTTGAAATCATAACTGAAAATGCAACATATCCTACTGAGGCTGAGGACCCTACACAGAATATCTTCCAGATTGCCTGCTCATACAACGGCCTCAATGAAGCTGGTGCTCTTTCAATGACTCTTATGATTTTGGCTGGTGAAGACAGGATGAATCCTAACATCAGCATGTTCAATTTCTATATGCCTGCTGCAGAATTCAGTGATACAATGGATCTTTCTGGGGAGTACATGCCTGCTGAGACAGATGCTGACAAGGGAAAGGCCGGTACTGTCGATCTGGGATATTATGTTGAATATGAGGGAATCAAATTCCCTATGGGTTCTTCAATTATCTTCAATAATGGTGAGAAGTGGGCTGCTGACGGTCTGGCTACTCTCATCCTTGAAAAGAAGGAAACAGGTGAATATTCTATCATAGCTTCTATGTCTGATGCTGCATTTACTACCATGTATCTGTTCATGCCTCAGACTACATTCCCTATCTATCTAGAAGATGCTTCGCAGGGAGTTGATTAACCTGTCATCTCGACTAAGCGAGGATATCTTGTCATCTTTGCAAAGCGAAGCACATGGAGAGATCTGATTAAATTAAAACAAAATAACTCAATGAATAAGCTAATGACAGCCGTCCTGACGGCATTGCTGCTTGTAGGTTGCGCCTCCCACAAACAGGGAGGCGAGCCTTCAGTATTCGAAGGCAGATTCATCGGATATTCTGGAGAATTTGTCGAATTCTTCTATATCGGTGATGACGGTGAATATCTGGAGGTGCCAATTAATGTTGCTGAAGACGGAACATTCCGTGACACTGTAAACCTTGGTGACGATTATTACGACGTGGCACTTTTTGCTGACAAATTCATGTTCAGGATTTGCTTCGAACAAGGCAGACACTATGTTGCGGAGTTCGACCTTACAACCGGCTCCGAGACAGATTTCCGTTTCTTTGGGGAAGGGGAAAAGGAGAATCTCTTCCTTTCGCATTACTGGAGCACCTTCTGTGATTTGGAGAATATCGTAAAATCCTGTGCATCAAGTACATCGTTTGAAGATTATCTTTCTGGTATCGAGAAGTTATCTGAACCTTTGGAAAAGGAATTGCATACGATTGACAATAGGGGATTTGTGAAATATTACGTGGCGGATATCAATCGCCTAAAAGCTTCATATCAGAATTATTATTCTCTTCTGAGAATCAATGAGAGTGGCATTTATGATCCGGAGAAATCCTATCTCAATTCACTGAGACTCACTCATAAACTAAGTGATGAGGGGTTCAAGAAGATGATTGCTATTTTTTCTTCTTATGCTCCATTCCTCTATCCTGAAATCAATTTGTCTGAAGCCATGAAGGCGATTGCCGATTTTGGAAACAATAATCAAAGGAAGGAATATGCTGTTGCTGCTCTTATCAAGGCTTATGTCGATGCAGGCTGCAACGACAGGCTCCGGGATGCCTATGAACTGTATAAGAAAATGGTCAGCAAGCCTGATTCTGCCCTTTGTGCCCAGATTGAAAATGCTTTGAGGATTGGCCGGGGTGTCATGGCACCAGAAATTGAGTTCGAGGATGTTGACGGAAAGAAATTCAATCTTTCTGCTTTTCGTGGAAAACCGCTCTATATCGATCTCTGGGCTTCATGGTGTCGTCCTTGCTGCGCTGAGATTCCATATCTTGCAAAACTTGTAGATGAATTAGGCTCCGATCCTGAGATTGTTTGCATAAGCATCTCGATTGATGAAAACCGGGATGACTGGACAGCCAAACTCTCGGAGGGTGATGAAAGCTGGCCTCAGTTCATCGCTACCGCGGTTGGACAGAAAGCAATTTCAGAAGATTACGGAGTGAACGGCATCCCTCGTTTCCTCCTTCTTGATGCTGAAGGTAAGATTGTGAGTGTCAATGCTCCACGTCCTTCTTCACCGGACATTCGTGAAACACTTGTTGAAATGTTGAGATAATGAGAAAGTTGATGTTTTTTGTCGCAGCAGTAATTCTTGTTGCCTCCTGCACCCCAAAGGCCCAGGTAAGCGGTTGTTTTGCTGGTACAAAAGCAATATCTTATGGCTTCCAGTCGGATAATGACACCTGTATCGAGATAATGGAGGAGTATTCCGATTTTAAGGACGGAAAATTCGCTTTCAATGTTTCAGATGAGCCAGGCGAACTCTTCATAGCGGACAAAGAGGATTTCATCACCTTCATCCAGATTTATCTTGCTCAGGGTGAAAAACTTGTGATGGAAGGAACAATGGCCGATTACAAGATTTCAGGTACTCCTTTCTATCAGGATATGGGTGAGTATCATGAGCTTGTGAAGGGTTATGATGTGCGTGTGCGTCAGGCCCTGATGGCTATGGACGAGGGTGAATCTGAAGATGAGGCAGATGAACTTGATGATGCGGCCATGGAGGATTTTGAAAGGATAAAGCAGGAATGTGATCAGGCTAAATCAGATATCGGACTTGAATTTGTCAAGGCACATCCAGACAGTGATTTTTCAGCTTATCTTGTTTGCTACCTTCTCAGATCTGATTTCAACGAAGGCCTCCAGGCTCTTACAGAAAGGGCAAGGAACGGAAAGCTCAAATATCTGATTGACCAGACTGTGCAGAGGTATTCCGGATATGAGGCGTCGATGAAGGCTTATGCAGAATCGAAGGGGAAAGTATATGTCGGTGCTGATGCTCCGGATTTCACTCTGAAAACTATTGAGGGAGAGGACTTTACACTTTCCTCCCTTCGCGGCCGCTATGTCATGCTCGACTTCTGGGGTTCATGGTGCCACTGGTGCGTTGAAGGCATGCCTAAGGTAAAGGAAATCTCAGAGAAATATGCCGACAAACTCACTGTCGTGAGCGTTGACTGCAATGATACCGAAGCCAGATGGCGCAAGGCAGTGGAAAAAATCGGCTACATGACCTGGCCGCAGGTCTATAACCCTCGTTCTGTCTCGATCGACGGTACATACCAGGTCGAGGCATTCCCAACCTTCATAATAATCAACCCTGAAGGCAAGATTATCGCAAAATTCGAGGGCGAGGGTGAACACTTCGTTGCTGAAGTCGGGGCGCTGATTAAGTGATTCGATTTAGTCTTAGTACAGAAAGATATGCCATATATTTGTGTATCAGGTCGAGATTTTGTATAAATTTGTGTGCTATTTTAAAAAATACATATTTTATGGTAAAACATATCATTCTCTGGACGCTCAAAAGTGAGCTTTCTGATGCTGAAAAGGATACTGTCAAAGCTGGTATCAAGGAAGGACTTGAAGGACTTGTCGGGAAGGTTCCCGGACTTGTTGATGTGAATGTCCAGACTGCCGGGAGGCTTTGTTCTTCAAATGCTGACGTGATGCTTGACTGCACTCTTGAATCAGAGGAGGCGCTAAAGGCTTATGCCGTTCATCCGGCCCATGTCGAAGTCGCAAATACAAAGGTCCGCCCGTTCACGGCACTGCGCAGCTGCCTTGACTTTGAGATTTAGGAACCGCCTTTGTCCCAATGCTATGACTGATTTTTGGATACTGCTTATTCCTCTGGCCGGAACGGTACTTGGAGCTTCCTGTGTCCTGTTTTTAAAGGATGGCATCAGCTGGAGTGTTGAGAGGGCTCTGTCCGGTTTCGCAGCCGGAGTCATGGTTGCTGCTTCAATCTGGAGTCTGCTCATTCCTTCAATGAATCAAGCGGAAGGGATGGGAGTATGGGCTTTTGTGCCTGCAGTTGTGGGTTTCTGGGCTGGAATATTGTTCCTGTTGCTGCTGGATCATATAATCCCGCATCTGCACAATCATGGTACTGAAGATGAGGGCCCGAAGACTAAACTCAAACGTAGGACAAAGCTGATACTTGCAGTTACCCTCCACAATATCCCGGAGGGAATGGCCGTAGGTGTCACCTATGCAGGATGGATGACTGGAGATTCGGTAATTACCTTGACAGGAGCCATGGCTCTGGCAATTGGTATAGCCATCCAGAATTTCCCGGAGGGAGCAATCATTTCAATGCCTCTTCGGGCAGACGGATTATCCCGGAGAAAATCCTTTCTCTATGGAGCCTTGTCCGGAATCGTTGAACCGCTGGGGGCCCTGCTGACGATTGCCCTTGCTTCATCAATCATCCCGTTCCTGCCATATTTCCTCAGTTTTGCAGCGGGAGCAATGATTTATGTAGTTGTGGAAGAACTCATTCCGGAAATGTCTTCGGGCAGCCATTCCAATGTCGGCACAATAATGTTTGCCGTTGGATTCTCCCTGATGATGGCCCTCGACGTCGCTTTGGGTTAATTTTTA
>CALZOR010000032.1 GCA_945827785.1 uncultured Bacteroidales bacterium
CGTCAGATGTGTATAAGAGACAGATTTATATCCATGTTTACATGGAACTTGCAAAGATAAAAATAATTTTTGGAATATCGGCCCCCTGGGGCCTTACTTTGAAGATATTTGAATTTGGATTTTTCTATATAAAAGTTTATTAGTATATTTGCATGATATGTCTATGGAAAAGAAATGGATATTGAAAGAAGGTGCAGACCAGGAAGTGGTCCGTCAGCTTGCCTCTGAACTCGGGGTGGATCCGGTTCTTGCGGAACTCCTCGTGCAGAGGGGAGTGCGTACTTTTGCCCAGGCCCGTTCCTTCTTCCGGCCGGATCTGGCTGACTTGTACGACCCGTTCCTGATGAAGGATATGGACAAGGCTGTGGAACGCCTCCACAAGGCAGTGGCAAGCGGGGAAAAGATTCTTGTCTATGGAGATTATGACGTGGACGGCACGACGGCCGTTTCGCTGGTCTATTCTTTCCTTCAGCGTCTTACCGATGCGGTGGATTTCTATATACCCGAAAGGTACGACGAGGGCTATGGAGTGTCCTACAAGGGCATCGACTGGGCTGCAGAAAATTCATTTACCCTTATTATAACTCTGGACTGCGGCATCAAGGCAAATGAAAAAGTGGAATATGCCACATCCAAGGGCATAGACATGATAATATGCGACCACCATCTTCCGGAGAACGAACTTCCGGCAGCGATGGCGGTACTCGACCCCAAGAGGGAGGACTGTACCTATCCTTTCGATGACCTTTCCGGCTGCGGAGTGGGTTTCAAGCTGGTACAGGCCTATTCACAGAGGTATGACATTCCTTTCGAATCGCTGATCCCGCTTCTGGACCTGCTGGTTGTCAGCATCGCTTCCGACCTTGTCAGCGTCACGGATGAAAACAGGATACTGGCCCACTACGGACTCAAACAGCTCAACGGTTCCCCCCGCGAGGGCCTGCTTGCAATGATCCAGCTTTCCGGGCTGGAACCAACCCATATCAGCATTGATGATATTGTCTTCAAGATAGGACCAAGAATCAATGCCGCGGGAAGAATGGAGTCGGGAAGGATTGCCGTGGAACTTCTGACGGCGGAGGATGCCGCTACGGCCCTCAGGATAGGAAACGAAATCAACGAACATAACAACGAACGCAAGAACATCGACCGCAGGATTACCCAGGAGGCTCTGGAGATGGTCCGCAGCGGCTCGTGCTTGTCCAGCGGAAACGCAACGATAGTATATAATCCCCAATGGCACAAGGGCGTGGTCGGCATCGTGGCCTCCCGCCTTGTCGAAGCTTTCTACAAGCCGACGATCGTCTTCACCCAGTCCCAGGGAGGCCTGGTAACAGGCTCGGCAAGGAGCGTCCATGGCTTCGATCTGTATGATGCAATCGAAAGCTGCTCCGACCTGCTTGAGAATTTTGGTGGCCATCTCTATGCTGCAGGACTGACCTTGAAGGAGGAAAATCTCCCTCAGTTCTGCGAGAGAATCGAGAAATTCATTTCAGGAAGAATCGTTCCACAGATGAAAACTCCGGTGGTTGACATTGATGCAAGGCTGAATTTTGCTCAGATCACTCCAAAATTCTTGAGGATTCTCAAGCAGTTCCAGCCGTTCGGCCCCGGAAATGCCGCACCTGTGTTCCTTACGGAGAATGTCTATGACAACGGAAACGGACGCAAGGTGGGTGCAGAAGGCGGCCATCTCAAGCTGGAACTCATACAGGAGTCCCATCCTTACCATCACATCAGTGCAATCGCATTCAACATGGCGGATTTCTTCGACCATGTCAAGGCAGGCAACCCGATTGATGTCTGCTATTCGATTGTGGAGAACTACTACCGTGGCACCGCCAACACTCAGCTTCGTATAAAAGACATGCGTGAGCGCGACGAGATGATTTAGTTCTTGTCTTTTTAATTGTATATTATATGGATACAGGACTTTTCATGGATATGCTATGTGTGGACTCCACCACCGGAAGGGAAGGGGAGTTCGCCGCTTACCTTGTGTCCAGACTTTCGGAAACTGGATGCATGGTGGAGCGTTTCCCTGTGGAAATGAAATGCGAGCCGCTCTGCCGTCCCCAGGAGAACATCCTTCTGAGCTGGGGAGAGCCTTCCGTCATATTCTGCACGCATCTGGATACCGTGCCTCCATACATCCCTCCGACCGTGGTCAGGGATGACCGTGGGGAAATCCTCGAATTCAGGGGAAGGGGCACCTGCGATGCGAAGGGACAGATTTTTTCGATGTACCAGGCATGCGTCAATCTTGCGAAGGAGGGACATGAGGGTTTCGGACTCCTGCTTCTGGCAGGGGAGGAAACCGGTTCATTCGGGGCGAAGGCATTCAGGGATATGCATCCGGGGGCGGAATGGGTGATAGTCGGGGAACCGACGGACAATGCCATGGCATCGGCCAGCAAGGGCACCAAGTCATTCGAGGTGACATTCACGGGAAAGGCTGCACATTCAGGCTATCCAGAGCAGGGGGCCAGCGCCGTGCTGATGTTCAACGAATTTGTAAATGCGCTCCGCTCCATAGAATTCCCTGAAGATGAGATACTTGGAGCAACGACCTGGAATATTGGCAAGCTGTGCAGCGACAATCCGCAGAACATCTTGAGCGAGAAGCTGAGCTGCAGGGTATATTTCCGCACGACCTTTGCCTCAGACGAAATGGTCTGCAACATAATGAAGAATATCTCCGGGGAGAATGCGCGTCTGAGATTCGGACGCCACCGTGCTGCCGACGGGTCCGACCTTGTTGCCAAAGATGTGGCTCCATGGCAGAGAGCAATGCAGGTGAAGGCTTTCGGAGGAGATTCCCCGACCAGGTATGAGACTCTGGAAGGCTTTGATACCAAGCCTGTTGCATTCGGCTCGGATGCCCCGCAGCTTACCAACTTCCCCCGCCGCATTCTTTGCGGCCCGGGATCGATTCTTGTGGCGCACACTCCGGACGAGTATGTTACGGCATCGGACCTTTCCAGGGCCATTGCCAATTATATGAAGATTTATAAAAGTATTTAAGTTTCGCATATTGCGAAACTACCGAATTTAGAGACCTTTAGGTCGATAGTAAGTCCCTTCCCCGGGGGAAGGGATTTAGGGATGGGTCCTCGTTAACAGGGAAATGTGCGTGGGAAAGAAGTTTCGCAAGCGGCACAACCCTCAGGATCATAATAAGGTATAACTTGCGAAACTTGAGCAATAGTATAAAGATATGATTGTAATGAAATTCGGCGGAACATCCGTCGCAAATTTTGAAGCCATCACCCGCACGATATTCATCGTGGGTGGAAAGCTTGACCAGAAACCGGTAGTAGTGGTGTCAGCTCTGTCAAAAGTGACAGACCTTCTTTACAAAATCTCGGATGCTGCGGCATCAAAAAATAAGGTGCAGACCGAAGAACTCCTCGGCCAGCTCAGGAACAGGCATGTCAGCCTCGCGTGTGAACTCCTCGAACAGAGTCCAGCCCTGAAGGAACAGGCTGTGGAGCGCGTCAACGAAATCTGTGACAAACTTGAAGGCCTTGTAAGCGCAGTCTGTGCCCTCGGCGAACTTTCCGCCAGGAACAAAGCCATAATCATTTCCAACGGAGAAATCCTCTCATCTACAATCATCTGCTTTGCGATGAATGCCAAGGGCATAAGGACCAATTTCATAGATGCACGCAAGATGATGATTACCAGCGAGTCATATCTTAAGGGCGAGCCGATTTCAACAGAAATCTGTGCTCGTGTACCTGTCATCGTTTCCGAGGCTTACAAAGGAATGGACGCAGTCATCACCCAGGGCTTCATCGGAGCCAACCTGCAGGGTGAACAGACTGTCCTTGGCCGCGGAGGCTCGGATTACTCTGCATCCCTGATAGGAATGGCCATAGATGCGGAACGCATCGAAATCTGGACGGATGTGGATGGAGTCCGTACAGCCGACCCGCGCCGGGTTCAGAACACCAAGGCTCTTGAGAAAATCTCATTTGAGGAGGCTGCCGAGATGGCACATTTCGGAGCAAAGGTGCTTCATCCTCTGACAATCGAGCCGGCAGTCAAGAAGAACATTCCGATTTATGTGCTCAATTCCATGAATCCGTCCAACAAGGGAACGGCGATTCTCAGGAACGAACTCATCGAGGACGGAGTCAAATCGGTGTCATTCAAGGAGAATATCCGTGTCATCAACATCTTCTCGACGAGGATGATCAATACTTCCGGCTTCCTTCGTCGCGTGTTTGAAATCTTCAGCGAAAGCAAGGTTTCGGTGGACCTGATCAGTACATCCGAGGCGAACATATCGGTTACCGTTGACGGAAATGAAAAAATCGACAAGGTCGTGGCACAGCTCTCGGAGTTTGCCGATGTGATTGTGGATGATGACAAGTCTCAGGTTTCCGTAATCGGAAAGAATATCGTGCGCCTGAACGGCATGCTCAAGAAGACCTTCGCACCTCTGAAAAAATGCAATGTCTATATGATATCTCAGGGCGCTTCATTTGTTAATATCAGCTTTGTGGTTGACAGAGAGGAACTTACCGAGGTGGTTCAAGATCTTCACCACCATCTGTTCGAGCAGCCTGAAGAGCCTGAATGCATGTAATACACAATTCGGAGGAACAATATGAAAATCTTCATCAGCGGATACGGAAGAATGGGAAGGATGGTCGAAAAAATCGTCCTCGCCAAACAGGTTGAATATGCAGGCTGGAGCGAGAATGTCACAGAAGTTGACAGGAAACTTGCCTCCGAGTGCGTCTGCATCGATTTTACCACCCCGGATGCCTTCCGCGCCAACTATAAATTCCTTGCAGAGAATTTCAAGGCTGTTGTCGTGGGTACGACAGGCTGGGCCGACATCAGGGACGAGGTGGTGGCGTATTTCGAGAAATGCGGGACAACCATGATATGGGCAAGCAATTTCTCGATTGGTGTGAATGTGTTCTTCGAAGTTGCCGCCCGGCTTTCAAAGTTGCTCGGCGAGGCCTCGGATTACAGCCCTTACATAGTGGAGATGCACCATTGCCACAAGCTCGATGCTCCGAGCGGAACTGCCAGGACTCTTGCTGACGTGGTTGAGGCGGAGTCAGGTCTCAGACCGGACATCCAGTCGGTACGCTGCGGAGAGATTCCGGGCATCCACACCCTTGGTTTTGAAGGCCCGAACGACAGAATTACCATGACGCATGAGGCTTTTTCGCGTGAAGGCTTTGCTGCCGGTGCTGTCGCTGCTGCCCTGAAGACAGAGCAGGTGCAGGGGGTTCATGAGTTTAAGGAAATAATATTCAGATAATTATGTTAAAAGTAGATTTGTCCGGATGCGGTACTGCCCTGATTACTCCTTTTTCAAACGGGGAGGTGGATTATCAGGCGTATGAGCGTCTTGTTGACAGGCAGGTTGCTGCCTGCATCGATGTGCTGGTGCCTCTGGGAACCACTGGTGAGACGCCCTGCCTTGAGGATGATGAGAAAATCAGGATTCTGCAGATTGCACGTGAGCATTCTGCCGGAAGGCCTGTCATGGTCGGAGGAGGCACCAACTCCCTGAAGCACACTCTCAGGAGCATGCAGTTGCTGGCCCCTTATGGCGTGGATGCCTTCCTGATCGTGGTACCATATTATAATAAGCCTACCCAGGAGGGCCAGTACCAGTATTTCAAGGCTGTGGCCGAGTCAACCGACAAGCCGATTGTGCTTTACAATGTACCTGGACGCACCGGTTCGAACATGAATGCGGAAACCACCTTGCGCCTTGCGGAGATTCCGAACATCACTGCAATTAAGGAGGCTTCGGGCAACAGGGCTCAGATTGAGGAAATTCTCCGCAATGCGCCTTCGGACTTCCAGGTGCTCAGCGGAAACGATGACGATACCCTCTGGATGATGGAGCAGGGAGGCGCCGGAATCATCAGTGTCGCTTCGAATGTCGCTCCGGAGCTCATGGTTGAGTTCGTGGGGGCAATCAGGGGTGGATATCAGGAGAACGCTCACAGAATCAATGACTTGCTGACTCCGCTTTTCCGCAACTGTTTCGTGGAGAGCAATCCTATCCCTGCCAAGGCGGCCATGGCTGCCATGGGGCTGATACGCAATGAGTTCAGGCTGCCGCTCGTGCCTGCCACGCAGAAGACTTATGACCTGATGGTGCAGACTGTAAGGGACCTGGGACTGCTTGCCTGACTTCCGGCCCAATTATAACTTACGAAACATGAGTTGAGCAACAAAAAAGGAATTATGACAGAAAAAGATAAATTCACCCAACTTTGCCGCGACCTTGAAAGCGGCAGGATAAGAGTGGCCGAAAAAATAGACGGTCAGTGGAAAGTCAATCCTCAGGTAAAGGAGGAAATTCTCGCCGGCTTCCGTGTGGGACGCCTCACCGACATGAGCCAGGGCCAGTTTTCCTTCTATGACAAAGATACCATCCCGACACGCAAGTTCACTGCGGAAGACGGTGTGCGCATCGTTCCCGGCGGAAGTAGCGTCAGGGTCGGAGCCTATCTGGCGCCTTCGGTAATCATGATGCCTCCTGCCTATGTCAATATCGGAGCATACGTCGATGAAGGCACGATGATAGATTCCCACGCACTTGTAGGCTCATGTGCCCAGGTCGGCAAGCACGTGCACCTTTCGGCTGCATCCCAGCTCGGCGGAGTGCTTGAGCCGGTCGGAGCCCTTCCGGTAATCATCGAAGACAATGTATTCATCGGAGGTAACTGCGGCATATATGAAGGCACGATTGTCAAGGAAGGCGCAGTCATAGGGACAGGCGTCATAATCAATTCATCCACAGCGATTTTCGACTCCACTACCGGCGAATACATCAGGGCCGGGGAGACCGGGCAGATTACTGTGCCTGCAGGAGCCGTGGTCGTAGCCGGTAGCCGCCCGATTTCAAAAGGTCCGGGGGCAGAGCTGGGCATCCACCTCTACTGTCCTGTCATCATCAAATACCGCGATGCCAAGACAGCCGGTTCCATCACTCTTGAAGACATGCTCAGATAATGGCTAATCCAGACTATGCGCCGATGTTCTCCAAGGACGTCGGCAACTTTTTCCGCTCACCCGTAAGGGAAATATTCAAGAAGGTTGACCTGAATGCAATCTACTCATTTGCTGGAGGTTATCCATCGGCAGAGACATTTCCGCTCGAAGATATCCGCCAGTGCATGTCACTCGTTATTGACAAATGGGGAGGTCAGGCGTTCCAGTACGGCGCAACCCAGGGCGTAACCGTCCTGCGTGAGGCAGTTGCGCGCCGCTGCGGCGTCACTCCTGACCGCGTGCAGATTACGTCTTCGTCCCAGCAGGGCATTGACGTGTGCACAAGGGTGCTCGTTGACCCGGGGGACGTGGTGCTTACCTCAAATCCTTCGTATCTGGGCGCCCTGCAGTCCTTCTGCTCCTATCGTGCAGATATCCGTGGTGTGGCCCATGTTGCTGATTTGCAGGCTTATCGCCAGGCTTTCGAGACCGCAATCGACAAGGTTGTATCGGAGGGAAAGAAGATAAAGTTCCTCTACATGATTCCGGATTTCCAGAATCCTTCCGGCGAGACGCTTGGGTTGGCCGAGCGCATGATGCTTGTGGAACTTGCCCGCAAGCATGGTTTTCTCATCGTCGAAGACAGTCCGTACAGGGAGCTCCGATATGAGGGGGAACCTGTGGCAAGTATGTATTCTCTTGACCCTGAAAGGGTTATCCATCTGGGCTCATTCTCGAAGATATTCGCTCCGGGTTTCCGCCTCGGCTGGATTCTTGCCAATCCTGAAATTCTGGATAAGATTTATGTTTGCAAGCAGTCCCTTGACCTCTGCCCTCCGGTTTTCGACCAATATGTTGCGGCGGAGTTCCTCGACAGCGGAAAACTGGATAAGAATCTTGCGAAAACCATTGCCCTGTACAAGTCGAAGCGGGACCTTCTGCTTTCGCTTCTCGAAAAGTACATGCCTCAGGGCATAAGCTGGACTCATCCGGAAGGCGGACTTTTCCTCTTCCTCACAATGCCTGAAGGGTTTGACAGCGTGAAGTTCTATGACAAGGCCCTATCTGCTGGCGTTGCCTATGTTGCAGGCTCATTCTTCCATCCGGACGGTTCCGGCCTCAATACAATGAGAATGAATTTCTCTTTCATGTCTCCCGAAAAGATAACTGCCGGAGTGAAGCTCCTGGCCGAATTGCTGAGATCTGAGCTATGATGATATTCCACAAATATCAGGGTGCAGGGAATGATTTCCTGATTGCCGACAACCGCGACGGGGCGATTACATGCCATGATGGTGTTCTGGAATGGACTCAGGAGGGCAAAAGTTGCACTCTTTCCATCGAAAGCCTCTGTGACCGCCGCTATGGAATCGGAGCCGACGGGCTCATGTTGCTGGAGAGTTCTGAAGACTTTGATTTCAGAATGGTCTATTTCAATTCAGACGGTTCCGGCGGCATGATGTGCGGCAACGGAGGACGGTGCATTGTCGCCTTTGCAGCTGATTGCGGGCTCAGGAGTTTCCGCTTTGAAGCCGCTGACGGGGAGCATCAGGCGGAGATTCTTCAGGGAATGCCAGGTCTGTCCGACGGTGCTGCCGATTCAGGCTGCCGCGTCAAGACAGTCCGCCTTAAAATGAAGGATGTTTCGCAATGGACTCATTATGAGTTACTTGACGGAGTGTCTGTGCCGTCCGAAGGTTATTTTCTCGACACCGGAACCCGTCATTTTGTGAGAATGGTTTCTTCTCTCGGAACATATCCTGTGGTTGAACATGGTCGGGACATCAGATATAATGGGACGCAGCTTCAGCCAGTAGGAGCCAATGTCAATTTTGTTGAGCCATTCCCTGGAGGAATCAGTGTAAGGACTTATGAAAAAGGCGTTGAGGATGAGACCTTTGCCTGCGGTACGGGCATCGTGGCTTCCTGCCTTGCTGCATATATCGCTTCGAAGGGAGATGAGGATAAGGGTGTTTCCATCAATCCGCAGGCCGGAGCGGATGGCCGTGTCAGATTTGATGTCAGGGCTCTGAGGGATGAATTGTCCGTTGACTTCCTGCCTTCGGATGACGGTATGTGTTTTTCTGACATCTGGCTCACCGGTCCTGCTACTTTTGTCGCAGATGTTCTTGTCCGCCCATAATTGTTTGTCCATTAAGGCTCCATTTCCATGCCACATGCTGGAAAACAGGAAGATTTTGTGTAAGTTTGCCGCGTAAAATAAAAAAGGAATGAGATTTATAAAAGTTTTATTTATTGGACTTGCATCAATCATGATGCTTTCTTCGTGCTTCAAGGGTAGCACGACCGAACAGAAATATGTTCTGATAACCACCTTCAAGTATAATGATCTGAAAATGGGAGCTGACAGCCTGTACAGAGATAGTTCCGAGCAGGGTGGCTATGGCTGGTATGACCTCGGCTTCATGCAGAAAACCAATAATGAGAAGGATTTTCTGGGAGGCTTCATCCTTTCCGGGATGTGCGGAAGGACAGAGGCTGTGGAGGGCGTCCCTTCAAGCTTGTACAGGGCCTATCTGGCAAAACCAGTCAAAGGTAATCCTTATTCGGTTTTCCGCTACAGTGCAGACAAGGACATGATGCCGGAAAACGCAATAACCTTTATTTCCAAGAAATATGGAACTTGCACACCTTCAGGATGTTTTGTAACCAATTCGGAGGTTGTTGCATCCCAGGTGAAGGAACTCTTTGAGGCAGGCGACAAACTCACTCTCAATGCAAAAGGATACCGTGACGGTACGCTTACGGGAGAGGCTTCAATTACTCTTGCAGAGCGTACCGCAGACAAGGATACCATTATCTCGACCTGGACTCCGTTCGAAATGACCAAGCTCGGAAGCGTTGATGCAATCAATTTTGAGATTGTCTCGACCAAGGCGGGAGTAGATCTTTTTGTATGCATGGATGATTTCTACAACACCATCGAACTCAAATACTGATACTTATGAAACAGAATTCGGCTTATAAAAATGACGCCCTGGATGCTCTCAGGGGGAGATGGGCTTCGGCTTTGCTTTGCACGATAGTGCTCATGCTTGTACTCTACATTGTCATGTCTCCTTCGGTTGTCGGCAATATGGTGCTTCTCGGTCAGTTTGCCCTTGATTTTGCCAATCCCTTGTACATGACCGGTGCCGGTTTCGTGCTGACCGTTTTCATCCTATGTCCTCTTCTTGTTGGCTATCAGAATTCTTTCAGAAAACTGTATGTCCATGGTGACACTGCCTGCACTTCCAATCTTTTTTCGGAGGCTCTCAACGGCTATCTGAGAAATGTCGGGGCCATGTTTCTGGTCTATTTATTCACCTTCCTCTGGACCATGCTTTTCATTATTCCGGGCATTGTGAAGACATTTTCTTATGCAATGACTCCGTACATATTGAAGGATTATCCGGAACTGTCTGCAAATCAGGCAATAAACCTCAGTTGTAGGATGATGGAAGGACGCCGTTTCGATCTTTTCTATCTCCATCTCAGCTTCATCGGATGGTGGTTCCTTTCAATCCTGACTTTAGGTGTCGGATTTTTCTGGCTGGTGCCTTATGTCCAGACCGCCCAGGCGGCATTCTATGATGATGTCCGTCAGGACTACCTGCGCCGCTCCGGTTTATAAGAGCAGGAGTCCGTTATGGAATATCTGTCACAGGAAAGATATGATGAGCTTGTCGCGGAACTCAATTATATGATAGAGGTTGAGTATCCGCGCATAAGGGATGACCTGGCCGAGGCCCGTTCCCAGGGTGATTTGAGCGAAAACTGCGGATACAGGGCTGCAAGAAGGGCTCAGGCCAAGGCAATAAGCCGCATCCGTTTCCTGCAGAAACTACTTCAGTATTCGAGGGTCATTGACACAAGCGCCCTTCCGAAAGACTGTATAAGCCTCTTGAGCAAGGTGGAATTCACCCACTTGGGAAACGGAAAAAGAATGACTTATACCATCGTCACCCATCATGAAATGAATCTTGAGGAAGGAAAGATTTCCTGCAATTCTCCGATAGGAGCGGCATTGATGGGCAAGAAAGCTGGAGACATCGTCGATGTCAAGGCACCCGCGGGGGCATTCCAGATAAAAATAGAAAGTGTGACAACCCCGGAATAAAAAGAAGAATCTTCTGGGGAATAGCCATATAATTATGAAATCATTGACAGTCAAGAAAATAGCCATGGACGGAGCATCTGTCCTCCCTCAGGATATTGCAGAACTTTTCAGCAGGGAAGGGATTGTTTACCATCCGATTGCGGAGGATACATGGAAATGCTCGGATGCCAATCCGGAAGTGGAATTTGCAATCGCCCATACCGGCAGCCACATCCTTCTGAATTTCCGCCTCGCAGACAATGAGGTCCGCGCCACCGAGACCATGGACGACGGCCGCGTGTGGGAAGACTCTTGCTGCGAGTTCTTTCTTTCTCCCGAGGGAAATGACTGCTATTACAACTTCGAGTGCAATGCGACTGGCCGCCTTCTGCTCCATGCCGGAGTCAAGCCGGACAGACCGGGAGCGCCTCAGGACGTTCTTGACAGCGTCAGACGCTGGAGTTCACTCGGCACCTGTCCTTTCGACAACCGAAGCGGCGACATCAGGTGGCAGCTTTCAGAAATCATTCCGGCCTCAGCCCTTTTCATCCATCAGATAGACTCCTTCGAGGGCAAGGAAATGACCGCCAATTTCTATAAATGCGGCGACCTCCTTACCAAACCGCACTTCTTGAGCTGGAGCCCGATCGACCTTGAAAAGCCGATGTTCCATTGTCCTGAATTCTTCGGCCGCATTCGCTTTGAATAATAATCGAACTATTTTGTCCGGCCTTCTATAAAGTTATCCAGTCGCTTTTTCGTATTTATATGGATACGACGACAGTGGCGGTAGGGTAAGTTTGGCTTGGTTCCGTCGGAACGAGTTCCGACTTCATCCCCCCACGACTGCGTCGCGGGACCCCCCGTTCACGAGGCGAGGGCACGGGCGGCCACGCCATCCAAACTTACCCTACCGCCACCTGGATGTTGCAAATAACACAGCCACTTCAGAGCATGGGAACCTCTCATGCAATTCATCGAGCAGGCGTATCGGCCTCACAGTGGCGTAAAATGGCATTTCGTCTGCTCGATGAGGTCAAAAAGGCGGCATCGAGCAGGCATATAGGCCACACAGCCCCCTGGAACGCCACTTGCCCTGCTCGATGAATTGCACGAAGAACGATAAGGGGTTGACTAAAAACGAATTTTTAGTCAACCCCTCTAATCTGAATCCGCCAGGCGGATTGTGTGTCTGTTTTCTAAGCTTGTTGTATCTGATTGTTACTCAGCCTTGCAGCAAGAGTCAGCCTTGTCACATTTTGCACATGCAGCAGAGTCGCAGCATGAAGTAGAGTCAGCGCAGCAAGCAGTTGAGTCTGCACAGCATTTAGTGCTCTCTTCACATTTTGTACATTCTGTAGCTTTTTCGCATTTCTTGCAGTTGTTGCAGCAAGAACATGAAGCAAAAGCAAGCATTGCGCAAGCAATTGCCAAAGTTTTCAATACTTTTTTCATGGCTTCTAACATTTAATAATTAAACTCTAACAAGCCGCGAAAGTACACATTATTAGTTTACGTTGAACTAATTTTTTGCATTTTTTTATGTGTAGGCGTCCGATGAAGATTTTTAAATGAAAATATATTTCAGGACGAAGAGGGCTGCAAGAACGTACATGCCGGCAGAAAGTTTCCTGTGCCTGCCTCCTGTAAGGTTGAGGATGACGTAGCTGATGACTCCGAGAAGGATTCCGTCGGCTATGGAGTAGGCCAGGGGCATGGTCACGATGGTGATAAAGGCCGGAATGGCTTCGGAGAGATCTTCAAGATGAAGTTCGGTAACTCCGCTGAACATCATTGTGCCCACTATAATCAGGACCGGGGCTGTAGCTGCGGCTGGCACTGCGAGGAAAAACGGAGAGAAAAACAGTGCTGCAATGAAGCAAACCGCGATTGTGAGCGAAGTGAGTCCGGATTTCCCGCCCTGAAGTGCACCGGAGGTGCTTTCAATGAATACACATGATGCAGAGGTGCCGCATACAGAAGAAGAGATTGTGCCAACTGAGTCTGCGATGAAAAGTCGTTTTATTCCTGGTATTTTCCCGTCTTTGTCGGCCATCCCTGTCTTGAGGCATACTCCGATGTCTGTTCCGGTCAGGCAAAGCAGGTCGATGCAGAGGAATGACAGGACGGTTACAAGCATTTCCACGGACAGTATGCTGCTCCATTCAAATTTGAAAAAGATTGGGGCCATGCTTTCAGGAACCGATACAACTCCTTGAAAATGAGTGAGTCCCATCGGGATTCCTATGAGGGTTGTTGCAAGGATTCCTATCAGCATGGCGCCTTTTGTTTTCAGGATTACCAAGGTTCCGGTGATCGCCAGGCCAATCAGTGTCAGAAGGGCGCTTCCGTGGGTGAGGTCGCCGATTCCGACAAGGGTGGATTCATTTCTGACAACTATGCCGGAGTTCTGCAGGCCGATGAATGCTATGAAAAGCCCGATGCCGATGGTGATGGACTTCTTGATTGTGTCCGGGATTGCATTGACAAGCGCTTCGCGCAGGTTGGTAACCGTCAGTAGAAACAGTATCAGTCCTTCAATCAGGACTGCGGTGAGTGCGAATTGCCAGCTGCAGCCCATCCCGAGGCATACCGTGAATACGAAGAAGGCATTCGGCCCCATTCCTGGAGCCATTCCGAAGGGCATTTTTGCCAGAAAAGCAATCAGAAGGGTGCCGATTACGGCGACTATTGCCGTGGTTGTGAACACTGCTCCGCGTGGCATCCCGTCAATCATTGAAAACATACCCGGGTTCACCGCAAGGATGTAGGACATTGTAAGGAATGATGTCAGTCCTGCAAGGATTTCGGTCTTGATGTCCATTCTGGAGGAGTCGAAACCAAAGAGTTTATTTAATATTTTTGTCTTCATCTTGTTTTGTTTTTATTGCTTCCGACTTCGACATGTTGTAGCAAATATAGGAAAAAACCGGACAAACAGTCACAATTTTGCCTTGCGGCATGACTCCAAGCCGTAATTTTGAAGAAAATGCCCTGAAAATTCAGAAAAAAACAAGAAAAAGTTTGCAAATTCACAAAACCTTACTACCTTTGCAATCCCCAAACAAAAAGGCGAGGAGCCGCGACCGGGCCGGGTATTTGCGCGAGCAAATACGGAAAGGCGAAAAGGTCGCCACTTCCCCCACAAAGGGGGTAGTGAAGAATTAACAAGGCCTCATCAGAGGCCGCGACCGGGCCGGGTATTTGCGCGAGCAAATACGGAAAGGCGAAAAGGTCGCCACTTCCCCCACAAAGGGGGACGGGAGGGGGAATTTAAATTGAGATATGGTGTAATGGTAGCACTACAGATTCTGGCTCTGTCAGTGAGGGTTCGAGTCCTTCTATCTCAACCAAGGCAGACGAAAGTCTCCGACCGGGATTAGTCCCGCAAATATCCGATGGCGGGATAGCTCAGCTGGTTAGAGCGCATGATTCATAATCATGAGGTCCCCAGTTCAATCCTGGGTCCCGCTACAAGAAAGCACAGCAAAATCGCTGTGCTTTTTTGTATATAGACCGTCAGGCCACCCCGAGGGGGCTGGACCTTGGCGTAGCCGGACGCGAGAGCTTGCTCTCGTAGGACGGGAACGACAAGGGACAGACAGGGCGCGAAGCGACCGTGGCCTGACGGTTCCGCAACACAAGACCGCACAAGGTTTCCCCAACCGGCTTTCTTGGGTACCATGCGAACGGACATGAAGGATTAGAAGGAGCCCATCGGGCGACTGAAACATCCTGGGTCCCGCTACAAAATGAAAATCAAGCACTTACGAAACTTTCGTGAGTGCTTTTTTGTTGTTAGGGAACTTTAGGGGAACTTGAAAATCCGGAAAATCTATGAAATTTCAGACTTGGACAACATAAAAACACTCGCATCTCGGCGGAAAGTGTCTTAATCAGTTAGATTCCGCCGAGATGCTAACTATTTTTATAAAAATAAAGCATCTGCATGTATGATTTTCTGAAACTCATCAGAGTAGTCATTCCTATGCACTTCGCTCGCTGAAATCAGTATCAGATGAATTGCCTGATCAGGTTTAAGTTCCTCTATAAATCGAGCGCGCTTATTCTGGATATTCTCGTTATACTCTGCACTTATAGTGAATTTCTCTTTGGTATATTTGATTTCACAAAGGTCAATCACATGATCGTTACGTTCAATAACCAAGTCTATTTGTGCGCCTTTCATATTTGAGTCGATAGATTCACTCTTCCAAGAACACACGTTGCTGATGATGCCCTCAATGCCAAGTGCTGCTTTAATCTGTGCAACATGGTGAAGACATACTCTTTCGAAAGCCAGGCCACACCAGTTATAATACAATGGGGTTCCCTGATTGTGTGACCAAAAATGTTCATCATTCCTCTCATTATTCTGCATAAACTTAAAGTAGAAGAGAGTGAACGGATCCATCAACTGGTAAATTGCATTCTTCTTCTTAAAACCGATATGGTTATACTTTCTTATGAACCCACAGTACTCCAGATCTTCGAGCATTGTACTGACATTACCGTTATCTGGTACACCAGCTGCAGAAATTATTTCATCGCGGGACAGGCCTACGCGTTTGGTTCCAAGAGCGCCTATAATCTTGATATATGGGTCTGGATTTCTAAACAATGAAGCATACAGGTCATCATATTCATTATGAAGGTCTCCATCAGGATTAAAGAACATATCATCGATATTCTGTGCAAGACTCTTGCCCCTGTCAATAAATGTCCAATAGAATGGAACTCCACCCATAATCATATAGGATTCCAGAATCTGACGTCTGCTCATGCCTAATTTGAAAGCCTCAGCATATTCCTCGCATTCCTTGAGTGTAAATGACTTGATATTGATTTTAGTGGTTACGCGACCTCTCAGACCCCCGTGATTTTTAATCAGTTTATTTATGATCCATGAAGTTGCTGAACCGCATACTATGAGCAGGATATCTTTTCTTCCTGACGCCCAGCCGTTCCAGAAATTTTCAAGAGCGGCAATGAAACCTGAATGAAGGGTATCCATCCAAGGCATTTCATCTATAAAGATCACCTTCTTGGAGGAGCAATCCTCTTTGATAAGATCTTTGAGTTGATCAAAAGCTTCAATCCACGTTTTAGGCAATGCTACTTTTCTGCCAGCATTCTTGAGTGAAGACTGCCAGGCCTTGAGTTGCTTTTTCATCGGTGAATTTGCGAGTCCCGCATGCTCGAATGTAAATGTATAGTTAAAGGTTTCCCTTACGAAGAATGTCTTGCCAACTCTTCGACGTCCATATACGGTTACAAACTGAGAATATTCTGATTCATATGCTTTAATCAGTTTCTCTTTTTCCGCTATTCTACCTATCATCATAATTGCTTCGTTTTGCACAAAAATAACAAAAAATGTTCGCAACTCAGCGGAATCTATCAAATTTTTACACTTTCCGCCGAGATGCAGGCATTTTCCGCCATGCTTCAGCCTCTCATCATCCATCGCGAATCCCTTCTGGATATACTCATGAAGTCTCTGCGTAGCCCACCTACGGAAACGCACAGCCACCTGTGACTGGACGCGATATCCGAGAGCGATGATCATGTCAAGGTTATAGTGAACAATATTTCTCTGCACTTGACGGTTTCCTTCCTGACGAACCGTCAAGAAATCCTTGACAGTTCGAATTGGATCCAACTCCCCATCCTTGAGAATATTCTCAATATGCAGGCTGATATTCTGCTTCGTGGTATCGTAAATTTCCGCCAACTGATTCTGTCATATGGAGTACCCGCACCTTTGCTTAATGATTTCGTCCATAATCACCTATTATTATCCTATAACCTCCCAGTAACCATTCTTATTTGCTCCGACTCTTCTAATGATAGATCTTTCCTTTAGACCTGCCAAAATTCTTTCAATCTGCCGTGGGCTTGCTCCTATTTCCTCGGCGAGTCTCTTTGCTGACATATGCCTATCTGAACGAATCATCCCAAGTATCTTAATTTCATTCTCATTTAGTGATTTCGCCAGTCCTATCTCATCGACAGTATGCTCTTTACGATCTTCCAGGGCATTGAGTATCTCCTGTAGCATGAAGTCAATGAAAGGTTGACTGTCACCTTTCGCAGAACTTTGGGTTATTGCATCATAGTAAACCTGCTGATTTGCATAAACCATATTTTCAACTGGAAGATGCTCAAACAAAGGATTAAGCTTTCCTAGGATAAGGGACTGCCACAGTCTTCCGATACGTCCGTTACCATCAGCAAAAGGATGAATGAACTCAAACTCATAATGGAATACACAGCTGCGGATAAGCAGATGATCCTCTGAATTTTCAAGCCAGATAAAGAGATCATTCATAAGGTCCTTTACCCTTTCAGCCGGAGGTGCTATGTGAACTGCTGTTGTTCCGTCAAACACTCCGACTCCTCGTCTCCTGAACATTCCCGCTTCATCTACAAGTCCGGACATCATGGTATGATGTGCCTTTAGCATATCTTCAATTGAAAAGGGATTTAATGTAGGATATAACTCATAGGTTTTGATAGCATTTCTTACCTCCAGAATCTCCTTCTGAGGTGCGATTACATTCTTACCGTCCAAGATAGCCATCACTTCTCCCTCTGAAAGATTATTACCTTCAATTGCAAGAGAAGAATGAATTGTCTTGATACGATTGGCTTTCCTCAGTCTCAGTGAATCAGACTGCTCCATGCGGATTGCATATCGCTCAATCTGGGCTGAAATCTTAGCAATCAGATTGATCGCTTTCGATGATATGGTGAATGGTGGTTTATACATACTTATTCCGTCTTTATACCGTCAATTATACCGACATTATTCCGACACAAATATAGCATTTATTCCGACAAAACCGATTTCCCCAAGATTTTTTCTAGCGCTTTACCCGGTTGCCCCAAGATTTTAAGAAGATTGTGAACGCAGTGCGGACGCAATCGTCCTAAGCACAAAATGGGCTGAACACAGTTAGCAAACCTGTTAACATAAACGAGAAAGTCTTGATTTTCAACATTGATTATCACAAGAATGACCTAGGAATCCATCATTCGCAAAGAACTAATAATCAATGGATTAAGGGGTAGCCCAGCTGGCAGTCTACAAATGCGCCAGCATTTGGAGACCGAAGAGAGCAGCAGGGATTCATAATCATGAGGTCCCCAGTTCAATCCTGTGTCCCGCTACAAAATGAAAATCAAGCACTTACGAAATTTTCGTGAGTGCTTTTTTGTTGCCCGTGAACACCGCGTGAACACCAAATCTTTTTATTTCATTTAATTGGTTCAACAGAAATAGCAGGTGTATAACTTGTTCGGGGAAAGCCCCATTCTCCGGATGAACTATACAACTTGAAACTTTACGAGTATTTTGCCGAGTTTACGAATTTTCAGTCTGAAAACTTATGAAATATCAGACTTGTGACAAAATCATATCAAGTCTTGCGTATAAAGTTACTCTGAATCTTTGGTACTATATTCTTTCAATATAACCCACTTGCCAAGTTTACGACCGCCGTCACGACGGATTACCTCATCTTCTGTAAGTTCCTTTACATATCGTAAAACCTGCCTTATGGATATTCCCGTTAGAGTTACTAACTCATCTATAGTGATACGTGGATCATTAGAAATGTGGCTTAGAATAGCTTCAAATGCTTTAGTGCCATCTTTAGTGCCATCCTGTCCTTTTACGACATACTGCAAGTTAGGCAGAGTGATGAAGAATGAATTAAGCTCAGACTTGAACACAGGCTTGGCTCCATTGCTGACATTAGCATACATCTGATAGTCTTCAACTATCTTCTTGAAACCACTGCCTCGACGGGCCATATAGCGAAGGCGGTTAAATATATCGGCAATAACCGGATTACGACGGCGTGACGGCACATTCAACACATCTAGATTCTGAACCATTGTACCATCCATCA
>CALZOR010000033.1 GCA_945827785.1 uncultured Bacteroidales bacterium
AATGAAACGTAAAGAAAGAAAGCCATCGATGAGGCGCCGCATGTTTCTGGCCCTCGGCTCAATTGCTGCTTTGCTGCTGCTCTCCAGCATTATCTCTCTGGTGGAATACATCAGGATGAACAGCTATGTCTCAGAAAAGATTGCCAAGAACATAAACTGTCTGAACCAGTCTCAGAAACTTGCTGACATGGCATCGGAATTCAACCTTGAAATGTTGTCGGTCGTCATGAGTCAGGACCTGACAAAGATGGGCAAATTCTCGCCGGAGGGATTCACTCTCCAGTGCGACACCCTGAGACATTCTCTCGCATCCCCCAAGGCCGCTCCCGCGACGGATAAGGTCATGGTTTCTTTTGAAAGTTTCCTCAGGGCTTCACTGAAACTGGAGGAAGTATTCCAGTCAGACTCTGTGAGCACTGAAGCCTGGTTCTTTGAGGAACTCCAGCCGAAATACGTGCAGCTTCGCAAGGATATCAACAGCCTGAACACCGTCATTCATGACGAACTTCTTGCAAATTCTGAGGGGTTTGACCAGAGCTTCTATCGTGGAATCATGCCGGGAATGGTTGCTGTAGGTGCCGGGCTATTGCTTGTATTTCTGCTGATGTATTTTATCAATGTGTTGTATATCAACCCATTGTATAAGATTTCCGATGGGATTGATAATTACCGTTCTTCAGGAAAGAATTTCAGTTACGACTTTGAAGGGGATGACCAGATTGCAAATATCAATACGGGAGTGACGGAACTGACGGAAGAGAATGCAGAACTAAAGCGCAGGATTTCCGTGCTCAGGCACAACAGCCTTCAGAGCCGCAACTCACTACATAAAGATGAGGTTTCAGAATAATGAACATAAAATCCATATCTTCCAATGTCGGAAGGGCCCTGCTGGTAAGTGCCCTCTTTATGTTTCTGTCCCTGATCGTTTCGATTATCGACGGACGTGATTCCGCATTCGGTCCTCTTGCCATCAGCTTCCTGATCACGCTGATTGTCGGCTCCTTTCCTTTCATTTTCGTCAGGAAGACTCCTCCGCTGACCCTGCATGACGGTTTCCTGACAATCGTGCTGAGCTGGCTGCTGTCCTTCATCTTCGGCATGCTGCCTTATGTGCTCTGGGGAGGGGAGTTCACCCTTGTAAATGCCTGGTTTGAAAGTGTTTCCGGATACACGACAACGGGTGCAACCATCCTTACAGACGTTGAGGCTCTTCCACGGAGCCTTCTGCTCTGGAGGACTTCGACTCATTTCATCGGTGGATTGGGAGTCGTGGTCTTCCTGCTTCTGATCATGCCGGATGCGAGCCCATACCGTCTGAAACTTACCAATATGGAGATGTCCTCTCTTTCAAAGGAGGGCTACCGTTACCGCTCAAGCAAGGTCGTTTGGGTTATTGCAATGGTCTATATCGGCCTCAATGTCCTGACGCTTCTTTCGCTTTGGATAGCCGGAATGCCATTCTTTGATGCTTTGAACCATGCATTTAGCATCGTTTCAACCGGAGGATTCTCCACAAAGAACAATTCCATAGGACAGTTCGGCTCCGGTCTCATCAATGCCATCGCAATCGTCTGCATGACACTTTCGGCGATGCATTTCGGACTGCTGTATTCCGTCTTTGCAACCCGCTCCCTGAAGCCTCTGAAAAATACCATTCTCGGCTACTATTTCGGTGTGATGGCTGTTGCTACTCTTGCAGTAGCCTTTTCATTGAAAATCAGTGGTTTCGAATCCTCATGGGGACAGACCTTCTTTGACTCGTTCTTCAATGTAGTCAGCTATATGTCCTCCACCGGACTTGCCGTCAATGACAATTCCTCATGGCCTGTCCTGCCCGGTCTTATTCTTATGCTGACGGCCTTCCACTGTGGATGTTCAGGATCGACAACCGGAGGAATCAAGCTCGACAGGCTTATTCTTGCAGTCAAGGGAATCGGCGCGGAAATCAAGCACAGAATCCATCCTTATTCAGTCAGCCAGGTCAAGATGGACGGACATGTCCTTCCGTCAGATGCCGTATCTGCATCAATGATGTATATTGTTCTGTATCTGGTTATTGCGTTCTTTTCCGTATTAGTCCTGCTGTTGAGCGGCAGCCAGCCCCTTGAGGCCTTTTCCGGTGTGTTCTCTTCCATCGGCTGTGTAGGCCCGGGACTTGGCAGCATCGGGTCTCTGGGCAATTTCTCGGCTCAGCCTGTTGTGTCAAAACTGGTGCTTTCGCTTGATATGTTCCTCGGGCGTATTGAAATTTTCCCGTTCCTTATTGTGGTTTCAATGATATTTCAGAGGAGGAAGTAATGTCGGGAGCTGAATTCCTATATAATTCATTTCTGAAGCGCCTGGCTTTCGAACCGACTGAATGCCAGAGCCGTATGCTTTCCCAAATGGCAGAGTTCATCGTTTCGGATGAGGGGGACATCCTCGTCGTGAACGGTTATGCAGGAACAGGAAAGACCACTGCAATCGCTGCTGTCATAGCTTCATTGAGAGAACTTAAGACCAAATGTGTGCTTCTCGCTCCTACGGGACGTGCAGCTAAGGTCCTGTCTTCCTATGCCTCCCAGCCGGCTTTTACCATTCATAAGCACATCTATCGTCAGCGTGCGGTCGGGGGAGATGGCTTCGGGGAGTTTTCCCTGGCTCCTAACAAGGACAAGGATACACTTTTCATCGTTGATGAGGTCTCGCTTATCGGAATTGATTCTGCTTCAGCCCAGAGTACGGCATCATTCGGTTCGGGCAATCTGCTGGAGGACCTTGTCCGCTTTGTGCGTAATGGAACTGGCTGCAAGCTTGTGCTGATTGGTGATTCCGCACAGCTGCCTCCGGTGGGGCTCGATGCATCTCCTGCTTTGTCTCAGGACTATATGTCCATGGTTGGGGGTGCCTCTTTTGTCAGCCTTACGACAGTGGTACGTCAGCAGCAGGAGTCCGGGATCCTGCATAACGCGACCCTTGTACGCAGTCTTATATCTGAAATGGAATATGGCCCGGAGGCTATCCCGCTTGATGAACTCGGTCTTGAGACCGAAGGTTTCGATGACGTGAAGAGGATAACAGGCGGTGAGCTGATTGAATGTATTTCAGATGCTTATGCAAAGTGGGGAGAGGATGAGGTCGTCATTTTGTGCCGCTCCAACAAAAGGGCAATCAAATACAATCTCGGAATCCGTTCCACCGTCCAGTTCAAGGAGGAGAGACTTGTGCGGGGAGACAAGCTGATGATTGTCAAGAACTGCTACCAGTTCCTTGAGAAGATTGAAAACATGGACTACATCGCCAATGGTGATATTGCCAAGCTTGTCAGGATATCAAAATATGAGGAACGCTACGGATTGCATTTTGCCCAGGCCCGCCTGAGCTTTCCTGATTATGACGACCAGGAAATCGAGGCAAAGGTGATTCTCGACACGCTTGAGTCAGAAAGTGCGTCATTGACATACGAGCAGTCAAACATGCTGTATCAGGGAGTGAATGAGGATTATTCCCATATTACCTCCAAGAAAAAACGCTATGAGGCTGTCCGTGAAGACAAATATTACAATGCACTTCAGCTGAAATATGCCGAGGCACTCACATGCCACAAATCCCAGGGTGGTCAATGGGAGTGCGTGTTCATTGACAATGCCTTCTGGCAGGACGAACTGACGGTCGATGACCTGAAATGGCTCTACACAGCCCTGACCCGCGCCCGCACCCGTGTCTATCTCGTCAATTTCAAGGACGAACTCTTCCGCTAGTGCTGTTCTGATTGTTTTGTTTTGATGAATATTGTTTATATTTGCAAAGATGAATTGGCTCTGCTAAAAGGAAAATGGAACAGGACTACATACTGATAGCAAAACTGAACGCCTCAAGTAAACAGGCCTTCAGCGACTTGTATGAAAAATATGTGGACATGGTTTTTTCCTTCGTCGTGTCTTTGATGAATGACAGTTCTGTCGCGGAAGATATCACCCAATTCGTCTTTATCCAGTTATGGGAACATCGTAAGGACATATCTTCTCAGAAAAATCTGCCGGCATGGCTTTATGTAACAGCCAGAAATGCAGCCTACAAGGAAATACGCAGAATGTTGAGTATGGAAAAATATGTTAACTATGCTGTCCATGCCCAGACTCTTCAAGATGCAGTTGGGGGGGGCAATATAGATAGCAAAATAATCAGGAAAGAACTGGATTCCATAATTGAAACATTCCCTGCATCCATGAAGAATATATACCTCCTAAGAACTGTGGAAGGCCTGTCTGTGAACAAAATAGCTGAAAATCTTCAAATCTCTCCCAAGACAGTAGAAACCCAACTTCTTCGTGCAAAGAAGAAGATTAAGGAAAAATTCGACAAATTCTGTAAATTCTTGTAAGGTTTTTTCCTATTTGCGGATACATTCCGCAGATATGGAGAACGAAACCTATAAAAATCTTCTTGAAAAGTTTCTCCGCGGTGAAGCAACACCCAAGGAAATTGAACTTCTGGATGAACGCATGAACGATCACCCGGATGGTGATTTTGATTCTATCAGCCGCTCAATTTGGGGAGATGGCACTATTATGTCACATAACTTGCCGGATGAGGGGCAGAAAGAAAAGATGAAAAATAATCTTCTGAACCGAATAAACGCAGAAGAAGATTTCATGCGAAGTGTCCGCGTCAATAGGAAACGGGAATTCCTGCATGCCTTCTCTCTTGCTGCCTCGATTCTTGTGGTGGCCATGTCTGTTGTCTTTCTTATTCTGGGTGACAGGCAGATTCATGAATATGAAGTGGTTGCAGAAAGAGGACAGAAGAGTTCGGTAACCCTTCCGGACGGAAGCCATGTATGGCTGAATTCTGCAAGCCGGATCACCTATACATCTGATTTCAACAAAAAGAACAGAAATATAACTCTTGAAGGTGAAGCCTATTTTGATGTCGCAAAGAACAAAAAGATACCTTTTGTAGTGAATGCGTCAGAAATGAGCATCACTGCTGTCGGTACTGAATTCAATGTGAGAAATTATTCCGATGAAGATGAGGTATGTACCACTCTTGTTGAAGGAAAAGTCATTGCTTCAACCCTTGGATGTGATATCAGTCTTACTTATGGACAGGAGGCTGTGCTGAACCGCAACAGTGGGGAAATGTCTTTCGCAGTCGTTTCTGACCTGAACCATATGGTTCCGTGGCGTAGTAATGAAATGTTACTTGATGGGGAATCACTAGACAATCTTTCCCGCATTCTGTCAAGAATGTACAATGTGGATGTCTATTTTGAGAATGACTCCATAAAGACTTATACATATACCGGTCTAATCCGAAACAATTCGTTGCAGAATGTCCTGGAGCTGGTCTCCAATACATCACCGGTTGCATACGGAATTTATGATGACAAAATTGTTTTTACAACCAAATAATTAACGTTAAAACTAAATAATATGAGGCAAAAACTAATCAGTCTGACAGTAGTCCTGCTGCTGGACTTGTTTCCGTCCAAAGTGTTTGCTCAGGTCAATGTCAAAATAGACCGTCTTCCACTCAAGGAGGCTCTGGTGGAGGTGGAGAAACAAAGTGGCTATAGTTTTTTCTATAGTGATCATCTTCCTCATCAGGATGCTGTCGTGAGTGTAAAAGCGACAAACTCAAACATTGAGTCTGTTATGGATGATTTGCTGAAAGGGCTTGGAATAAAATATGAAGTCAAGCCGGATAAGCAGATAACTCTGACAGAAAAGTTACAGACACCTAAGGAAACTTCCAAAAACCCGTCTTTGAAAGTCGTTTCCGGAACCGTTGTTGATGCTTCCGGTCTGCCGGTAATAGGTGCCGGAGTCCTGATTGAAGGAACCTCAACCGGAGCTGTAACGGATGAAAACGGAAAGTACAGCATTGAGGTACCATCCGGAGATTCAATATTGGAATTCTCGTGCATGGGTTATCAGACATTGAAGGTCTCTCTTGACGGGAGAAGAGTTATAGATGTAACCCTGAGGGAGGATACCCAGTTTTTGGATGAAGTGGTTGTTGTCGGATACGGAACTCAGAAAAAGGTAAATCTCACCGGATCGGTTTCGATGGTCGACAGCGATGAAATATCAGCAAGGCCAATTTCAAGTGTAAGTTCTGGTTTGCAAGGCCTTCTACCTGGCGTTACCGTCGTTAATCCAAATGGACAGCCGGGAGAATCAAACACGACTATCAGAGTAAGAGGTATTGGAACAATAGGCAATGCAAATCCGCTCATCCTCATTGATGGTGTCGAGGGAGATATTTCTGCAATCAATCCTGAAGACATCGAAAGTGTTTCTGTCCTTAAGGATGCAGCATCTGCCTCCATTTATGGTTCACGAGCAGCCAATGGAGTCCTCTTGGTGACGACTAAGAAGGTCAATAAGGCATCTGACTCCAAAGCAAGGGTTTCCCTCGGAGCGTATTTCGGACTCCAGACACCGACTCGTCTTCCGCAAATGTGTGATGCTATTGAGTTTATGACTCTGGATAATGAGGCAAGGCAGAATGTCGGTACTTCTCCGGCCTGGACTGAGGATCAGTTTGCAAAAGTGAGGGATAATACTGATCCAAACTTTTTCGCAAACACTGATTGGCTGTCTCAGGTTTTGAACAAGTTCGCTCCACAGCAGAACTACAATGTCACTCTCAGCGGTTCTCTTGGAAGCAGCGGCTATATGCTCTCCTATAGGTATTTCGATCAGAAAGGTCTTACGGTGGGCTCATCAACAGGTGAGAAAAGGCATAATGTAAGGTTCAAGATGGATACCAAACTCCTTGACAGAGTGACGCTGTCATCTAACCTCAGCTATACTTCCAGAAAAGTTACATCTCCGGTAAACTCCCTCACCAGCGGAGGCGGTGCGATTTATACTGCGATGCGTATATCCCCGAATGCACCTGTGAAATATACGGATGGGACATGGGCTTACGGCGGTGGAAATACCAATCCCGTTGCTGTGCTCAATGATGGCGGACGCTCAGTTACTAATACGGATGAATTCTCTTTGCTTGAAGTCCTGAAAGTGGATATCCTCAAAGGATGGGATGTCTCTGCTACATACAACCTGACATCTTCAAACGGTCTTCGTGAAATTCTGAAGAAGACCATAACCTTCAATAATCCTGAAGATGGGTCGTCTTATGTGTATGCACAGCCTAATACATTGAAGAATATTGATATAAGGAATCTTCAGCAGACGTTCATACTTCAGACAAACTTCGATTTCACTTTCGGAAAACATAATCTGAGCGGAGTTGTGGGAATGTCACAGGAGTGGTATAAGGGAAGTTCCTTCTCGGCATCAAGGAACAATCTCATTACTGAACAGGATCCGGCCTTGAATCTTGGAGATGCCTCGACAATGAGCAATGATGCAAGTTCTTCGCGATGGGCCTTGAGGTCGGGTTTCGGGAGAATCAGCTATAATTATGACGAGAGATATCTTATTGAGGCTAACCTCAGATATGACCTTTCTTCCCGTTTCCATAAATCCAATCGTGGCGGTTGGTTTCCGTCTGTATCTGCCGGATGGCGCTTGTCAGAGGAGAGATGGATGCAGTTTGCCAAGCCGGTCTTTGACAATATCAAGATAAGAGCCTCATGGGGTATGCTCGGAAACCAGTATGTCGGCTCATCTGAATATCCATATCTGTCTGTTTTGAAGTCATTCAATTCAGAAGTTTCCTTGATTGGTGCCAATGCAACAACTGGTTATGCCCAGAGTATTCTTGCCAATCCGAATCTTTCATGGGAGCAGATAAAAATGTTTGATGTCGGAGTTGACCTGGCCATGCTCGGCAACAGGCTGACCTTTAGTTTCGACTGGTATGACAAGGATACGGAAGGTATTCTGCTTCAACTGAACTATCCTGCACAGATTGGAGCAAAACCATCTGAACAAAATGCAGGTAAGGTCAATAACAAAGGTTGGGAAATAGATCTGGGATGGCGTGAACAGAGAGGCGATTTCTTCTATGGAATCGGTTTCAACCTCTCTGATGTGAAGAATAAAATCGTGGACCTTGCAGGAAACGCACCTGATTTGAGCGGCTATCAGATAAGGATGGTCGGATATTCGATAGATGCTTTCTATGGGTATGTAGCTGACGGGCTTATGTCTCCTGAAGATTTCAAGATTTCAGATCCGGTAAACAATAACTACAGTCTTCCAAAGATTCCTGTCATTCTTGGTAACGATTACCAGCCGGGAGATATCAAATACAAGGATATCAGCGGCCCTGACGGAGTTCCTGACGGGCGTATTACTCCGGAATATGACAAGGTCGTCCTCGGCAGCAACATACCTCGTTACACCTACAGCATTCGCGGAGACTTCGGATGGAAGGGAATTGATTTCAGTTTCGTCATCCAGGGCGTAGGCAAGTGTGACGGATATCTTGAGGGTTCAGCAAGGCATGCGTTTCAGGATATGGCGGCCTATCCTCAGAAGGTCCATCTGGACAGGTATAATGTTGTAACGAATCCGAATCTTAATGCATCATATCCGCGTCTTACCTACAATACAAGTTTCAACCAAAGTACGTTTTCGACATATTGGATGGAGGATGCCTCATATATGCGTTTGAAGAATATCCAGCTCGGATATACCTTCCCGGAAAAGTGGATGAAGAAAGCAAGAATCGACAAACTCAGAATCTATCTGTCTGCCGATAACTTGTTTACAGTAAGCAAATACTTCTATGCTTATGATCCTGAAACACCAGTTTCAAAAGGAGGATACTATCCTCAGGTTAAAACATTTGTTATAGGATTGAATCTAAACTTTAAATAAAAAGGATATATGAAGACAATATATAAGAGAACACTTTATGCATTTATCTCGGTGCTGATTGCTGCATCGTGCAATGATGCTTTTCTGGAATGCCCTCCAAGAGACGAAGTCACTGATGCAACTTTCTGGCAGACAGAAGGGCACGTCAGAAGTGTTGCCAATACTTTCAGCGCATCGCTTCAGGGCAAGTATTGGTTGAACATAACGGAAATTATGGCAGACAGTGCTCCTTGGGCTGTAACCACTGCTTTCAGAACCATCGGAGCAGGCAACTATACCACGGAGACATCTCAAATCAACTCCATTTGGAAGACTGCCTATGATAATATAGGAAGGACTAATTATTTTCTTAACAATTATAACCGTGCGGAAAATGTAAGTGCGGAAATCCGTGAACGCTATGCTGCAGAGGCTTATTTTTACCGTGCTTACAACTATTGGGTACTTACGACATTTTTCGGCGATGTTCCGTTCATAACTGAAGAGCTGAGTGTTGAGTCTCCAGACGTATATCGCGGACGTGATTCTAAAAAAACTGTCGTTGAAGCTATTACAAGAGATTTGGAAGAACATTATAAAAATCTTCCGGAATATGTGCAGGCTGCATCTGCGGAGTACGGACGTATTTCACAGTGTACAGCTCTTGCTCTTCTTTCGAGAATCTACCTTTATAATGAGATGTATGATGAGGCTGTAAGTGCCTGCGTGAGAGCGATGGCCAATACATATTACGGTGTATATTCAACGGGACATCCGGAGTCGGACTACATGGACATGTTCAACTATACTGCCCGTGCTTCCCGCAATGCGAACAATAATGAAATACTTCTGTCATATATCTACAATTACGACCTTGGAGAGACCGCAAGAACAAGCCATAATCTGTCGAGGGAGTGCTGGGTTCCCGGAGATTATGCCCGTTTTGTCCCCACCAACAGTATGATCGAGGCCTACCTTACAAAGGATGGACAGATATGGGATCCTTCAACAGCAAATTCTTACGAGGATGTATTCAAGGATCGTGACCCGAGGATGGTTCAGTCTATTCTTCCTCCGGGAACTCCTTGGGAAGGACTTGAGGATGGTGATATAACAAGTGATGACAACAGCATTTTCAAATATCCTAAGTTTGTCAATGACAAGAGAGGCTGTATGACTTATTCCGGATATTATATGAGGAAGTATGTTGAGCCTTCGACTGTCAAATATGTCGGTCATGATGATAATGACATAGTTATGATAAGATTTGCGGAAGTTCTTTTGAACTATGCTGAGGCAAAAGAGCAGCTTGGAACTCTTACCCAGGACGATCTTGACATAAGTATCAACCTTCTCAGGAACCGGGTTGGAATGGTCAAGCTCGAACTGGCCAATCTTCCTGCCGGATCGGATATAAGGACTGAGATTCGCCGTGAGAGACGCGTTGAACTCTTCTTCGAAGGGCATCGCTTCTTTGATATCATCCGCTGGAAACAGGGAGAACTTCTGGCTGAAGACCTTCTCGGAGTCAACAAACGTTGGCTCGACCAGGGCAGACTTTCTGTCAATCTCAATACGGACCTTACCTGGAAAACCAAAAACGGACAGCAGTATCTCCTTATTGAAACCGGACGTCAGTTCGATCCGAACAAACATTATCTGCTTCCTGTTCCATTCAAGCAGATGCAGCTTAATCCAAATCTTGCACCTCAGAATCCAGGTTGGAATTAATATTAAACTATGAAATCAGTTTACATATTCATTACGGCATTGCTCAGTCTGCTGCCTTGTTTGAAGGCAGCTGGCCAGCAGGCCATCTCGATCAGGGTGATGTCCATGAACATCAAGGAGGGTGCGCAATATGCTTCATGTGAGTCTGAACCATATTCTGCACTCATCAACGAGTATTCTCCTGACTTTGTCTGTTTGCAGGAAGTGGACTACAAGACAAACCGCAACGGCAAAAGAGATTGGCTTAATGAGGTAGCTCTCCAGACAGGCATGCTTCCTTATTTCTGTAAATCAATCAATTATCAGAATGGAGGGTTCGGTACGGCAATCTTGAGCAAATATCCTTTCTTCAAGGCAAGGAAATCTGTATTCAGCGCTTCCGGAACCAGAGAAGACAGGGCAACAGGATGGATCTATGTCGTACTTCCGTCCGGACATACTGTAAGAGTAGCCACAACGCATCTTGCACTTGAAACGGCAGACATCACGACCAAGCATATCGCTTCTGTCAATTCGGATATTTTTGCAGAGGATACTCAGACTCCTACGTTGCTGATTGGCGATTTTAATGCAACTCCGGACAGTGATCCGATAAAATATGCAAAAATCAAATGGCAGGAGATTGCACCGGGGCAGGGGAATACAATTCCTTCCAGCGGACCCAACCGTCAATTGGATTATGTGATGGGTTATCCGAAAAAATGGAGATTCAGCAACTACGAGATTCTTCCGCACCCAGAGCTCTCCGACCATTGCTTTATCGTTGCAGATGTTTCCATTGATGTAGAATAGCAGCTGAATGTAATTTCGGACGAAGTCTAGAAAAAATAAAAATGAAACCGATGCATATAAACATAAAACATTGTCTCTTCCTGCTGACCATTGCGACTGTGGCTGCCTGTACGCCTGCTGAAAAGCCTTCAGATGGTGATGAACCTCAGGTACCTGAAGTTACGCTACCGGAACCTCCGGATCAGGTCAAGGATGCGAATGTATTCATAATCGACATGTTCACCACATTGGATGATGACGGAGATTTCTTCACATCAAGGGATGAGGGTGTAGCTGCGGATTACATTCGTAACCAGCAGGGAAAGATGTCGCTTGTCTATATTTATGACAGGGCGGATTACCAGCCTGGGAAGCAGTATTCAATGACAAAGATTGCCTATAATGTAGGAGCTTTCCCATATTTTGCTCAAACTGAATCAGTTACGGACGGGTCTATAAAAGGCACCGGCATGGTTACACGCTACCCTATTGCAGATTTTGACGGATTTGCAGATGGAACGGTATTCCTTTCCGGATGTACTGTCCAGCTTCCGATTACTCTTACGGACAAACTTTGCATAGCTACAGCATCAATCCCGGATACAGATGCTGCTGAAAAGATATTCAAGGCAAAGAAAGTGAGGATGTTGTCGGACATGATGATTGTCGGTACTGTCCCATCCGGGGAAGTCTCTCAGGTAGGAGACTATTTCAAGTCCATGTCCATGAGGGTTACAGCCATGGGAAGTGTTGATACTCAAAAGGATATTATAGTAATACTTCCTCCTTCCTATGTCTGCCGCTCAATAGATTGCGGAAAGCATGTCAATCTGCCATATTACAGAATATATATAGAAAAATGGATGTAATACATAAAATGATGAAACGCATAATTACCAGTATTTTTATTCTTATTGCAGCTGCTGTTTCAGCCATTGCTGCGGAAAAACCGGATACACTGAAAATCATGACCTATAATCTTCGTTTCGGAGAACTTGCTACTATGAAGGAGATTGGTCAGTACATTGCTTCTGAGACTCCGGACATCGTTGCTCTTCAGGAGTGCGACTGGGCGACAGCCAGAAAAAGAG
Source organism: uncultured Bacteroidales bacterium (assembly GCA_945827785.1). Classification (GTDB taxonomy): domain Bacteria; phylum Bacteroidota; class Bacteroidia; order Bacteroidales; family UBA932; genus Cryptobacteroides. The sequence goes on from CALZOR010000033.1 coordinate 12,356, forward strand.
CCCCTCATCAGAACGGCGTTAAGTTCGTAAATGAGCTGGCATACTGGAGTGGAATGTTCGGCCTGTATGGAAAGTCAATCAATTATGCAGGAGGCTATTATGGAATCGGCATGCTCAGCCGCTATCCTGTGCTGCGCAGTGAAAGAGTTTTGCTTCCCAATGACGGAAAGACTGAACAAAGGAGCATGCTCATTGCTGATATAGAACTTCCTTCCGGTAGAATAATCACTTTTGTCTGCACTCATCTTGAGGTCAAGACTCCACAGATGCGTCAGGAACAGGTTCGTTTTATAAATAAGTACCTGAAAGGAAACAGAAATCAGATTATCCTCTGCGGTGACATGAATGCTGAGCCTGATTCAAACGAAATGCAAACCCTCGCAAAAGACTGGGCAAATCTGACTGATACAAACTTGACCTACAGCACGATGAAACCTCAGACTAAAATTGACTACATCTGGTCCAAACCTTCATCCAAGGTCGCTCTGTTGTCCACACATGTCTGTACAGATACAAAACTGTCCGACCATTTCCCCGTTGAATCTCAAATTATAATTCACTAATTATTAACACAATAACATTATCGCTATGACCAAGAAAATTGGTAAATATAAACCCATAAAAACATTTATTATGAAAAAATCATTAGTAATTCTTTCAGTTGCGGCTCTGGCATTTGTCGGCTGTAACAAAAATGGTGGTAATGACAAAATTAAACCACTTGATGCCACTCTCGAGTTCAAGGATGCTTCTGTTGAACTTGTATATGGTGAACCAACTACAATTGAGGCAACTGCTGTTACAGAGGCAACTCTTGACAGAATTGTTCTCAAGGCTGTGAAAAAGTCTGGTGAGACCTATGAGGCTATCGGAGAAGAACAGGCTTATGAACAGAAAGGACTTGAGATTTCAGCTGAATTCTTTGCAGATTCAAAAGAAATGACAGACGTAGAACTTACACTCGTCGCAGGTCAGCAGTCAAAGGCTTTCTATCTTCCTGCCAAGGTGATGGGAGAGCTTAAGGGTACAGCATGGATCAATGATGCCGTAACTCTTTATGCTGACAATAAGGTCGCTCACAATCTGAATGACAATGTTACATATCCTGTTGAGAATACCGGAGCCGGCTCAGATACCAAATCCTTCTTCTCAATGCACGGAGTGAAGATTGGTGACAAAGTTGAACACATTCTTTCTCTTAACGAACTTCTTGCTGTTGACGGACTCAATGCTTCTATGTGCTGGCTGAACTGCCTTGAGAAGACCGATGCCCAGCCAAAGGCGGACGGCAGCATGACTTATATCGGTAGCCAGAGGGGTTATATGTTCTCCGGCTGCAGAAATGCTTCTCTCGGTGGCGGTACAACAGGACGTCAGTGCGACATAGCAAATTACAGCGGTCACCAGATCATGGATGAGAAAATCGACTATGATTTCTCATTTGCAGTGGTAAACGGCAGCTGGATCGGTGAGAAATATGACGAAGCAAAATACAAACTCGTTGACCGCATCTGGCTTTCTGCTGGTGAGTCTGCAGAGACAAATCTTGAAAAAATCAAGACTTTCTGGGCATTGAAAAAGATTCAGGAGGAACTTGACAACAGCAAACTTGGAGTCGAGGAAAATCCTACCTCTCTTGGTGGAAAGACCTATCTTCGTCGTTGGGCTGAGGCCGGTCATACTTCAAAAAAACCACTTGTAGAGGGCTTCCGTGCAGGTGACTACATCATCATCCGCAGTGAAAGAAAAGAGGAAGTATCAGGTGAGAAAATATCAAAATACTATTATGGTATTGTTCAGGTTCTCCAACTTCCTGACGACTCTGCCACTTTCGTAGAGAACGAAGATAAAAGCAAAAAATACATTGATCAGGAAAAGGCTTATGACCTTTTCATGAAGCCTTCATATTTCGCTGTGAAGACTCAGTGCGAAATCCTTAAGTAGTGTATGATATAGTACGGACCGTGCCAGGCTTTGACCTGGCCGGTCTTTTTCAATAAGCTTGTTGATTTATACAATTAGTTGATTTTCTTATATTTAATATGAAATTATTGAAATGCATTGCAGCCACCGTGCTTGCGACCTCCTTTTTGTTGTCTTGCTCTTTAAACAAAGTGGCCATGATAACAGAGCCAGCTCGTGAAGCTATTGAAAGGACGGTAGGTTCTCTGGAGAATATTGAGTTGAAATATATTGAGCCATGCGGAGGATGCGACAGATATGAAATAAACGCATCTGAAGGACAACTTACAATCTCCGGAAGCAGTCAAAATGCAATCTGCTACGCATTCAATTTGTATCTTCGTCAGGCTTGCCATGCAATGGTGAGCTGGGGTGGTCGAAATGGTTCCATTCCTGAGTCCTGGCCGGATTATCAGGCATCTGCAACCTCTCCTTATAAACTTCGATATTTCCTGAATGTCTGTACATTCGGATATTCCGCACCTTATTGGGACTGGGACAGATGGTCCGAAGAGTTGGACTGGATGGCCTTCCATGGGGTCAATATGCCTCTTGCCAGTGTTGCCAGTGAGGCCATTGCCCGCAGAGTGTGGATAAAACTGGGCCTTACTTCAGAAGAGGCGGATGAATTTTTTACTGGCCCTGCCCACCTGCCATGGCATCGGATGGGAAATTTGAATTCTTTTGACGGTCCTCTTTCCGATTCATGGCATAAGGACCAGATTGCGCTTCAGCATAAGATACTTGAGCGTATGCGTTCCCTCGGTATGGAACCTGTTGCTCCCGCCTTTGCCGGTTTTGTTCCTCCTGCTTTCATGGAGAAACATCCGGAGATTAGTGCTACCCTTCTGCATTGGGGCGGCTTTGAAGACAAATACAATGCGTGTGTTCTTTCTCCTGACTCTCCATATTTCAAAGAGATAGGACAGATGTTCATCCAGGAGTGGGAGAAGGAATTTGGTGATGCAAAATACTGGTTGTCAGATAGTTTCAATGAAATGAAATTACCTGTTGAACCAGGCGATGATGCAGGCAAGCATGCCTTGCTTGCACAATATGGAAAGGCTATATGGTCATCGATTCAGGCTGGTGATCCGGATGCCGTTTGGGTGACTCAAGGTTGGACATTCGGCTATCAGCATGATTTCTGGGACCAGGAGTCATTGAAGGCCTTGTTGTCAGAAGTCCCGGATGACAGGATGATAATTGTGGATCTTGGCAATGACTATCCTAAATGGGTATGGCATACAGAACAGACCTGGAAAGTTCATGAGGGCTTCTACGGCAAGCAGTGGATTTACAGTTATGTGCCTAATTTTGGTGGAAAGGTTATCCCGACCGGAGAGTTACAGATGTATTCCGAGGGTGCAAGCGAGGTCTTCCACGCTGGTCTTTCGGACAATCTTGTCGGGTTTGGAAGTGCACCTGAGGGCATTGAGAACAATGAGGTCGTGTATGAGCTTATCGCCGATATGTCCTGGAGAAAGGAGGCTCTGGACCTTGATGACTGGATTTCTGATTATTGTCTTGCCCGTTATGGATATTGTGGCGATGACATGATTCAGGCATGGAACCTCCTTCGTTCAAGTGTGTATAGTTCTTTATATTCTTATCCTCGTTTTACCTGGCAGACCGTGGTCCCGGACAAGAGAAGAGTAAGTCGTCACGATGTCAACGATGACTTTGCCAAAGCTTTGAAACTTTTTGTCGGATGTGCCCGGATGTGCTCCGGTTCAGAGCTATATCAAAATGACATGGTCGAGTTCGCTGCCCTGTGGTTTGCCGAAGTTGCTGACAGGCATTATGAAAAGGCACTTGCTGCTACCTCTTCTTCCGTTGCTGTTGATGAACTGAAAAAAACTGTGGAGATTCTTCATGCTGTTGACCGCCTGTTGGCATCACATCCTGATTATTCTTTGTCTCGCTGGGTGGATTTCGCCCGTCGCAGTGCTGATGAACCGGCTTTGGCCGACAGATATGAGGCAAATGCAAAACGTTTGATTACCACTTGGGGAGGCTGGCAAGAAGATTATGCTGCCCGTTTTTGGGCCGGTCTGGTGGAAGATTATTATATTCCAAGGATCGAGAAATATTTCTCTTCAGACAGAGAAGGGCTTGACCAATGGGAGGAAGAATGGATTAATACACCTTATGTCAACAAGGAAAATGCTTTTGATAATCCGTTGGAGATTATCCTGCAAATGTTAGAGACGGTAAAATAAATCATTGTGTTTTGCAATTGTAAGAATCAAATATTGGGATAATGAAAAGTTATTTTTGGATGGTAATGGCTGCCCTGATATGCATTTCATGCAGCAGTGGTCCTGATGCAACAAAGGAAGAATTTTCTTCAGATGAACAGACTGTCGCGGCAGAAAACCTCATCAAAAGAGTTGTCGGGAAAAAGGCTGATGCATTCAAGGTCAGCATTTTACCTTCTGAGGGGAAAGACTGGTTCTCCTATTCGTCTGATGGGAAGAAGATTCTTCTTGAAGGCAACAATGGAGTAAGTATTGCCAGTGCACTCAGACAATATCTTTCAGACTATTGCGCATGGCAGAGAACCTGGTGTGGCTCATCTGAGAATCTCCCTGATCCGCTTCCGCTTCCGGAGAAGAAGGTACAGAAGACTTCTCCGTACAAATGGCGTTACTACTTGAATTACTGCACCTTCAACTATTCGATGAGCTGGTGGGATTTTGACCGTTGGCAGAAAGAAATTGACTTCATGGCTATGAATGGTATCAATATGCCACTTGCAGTGACAGGGCAGAATTCAGTCTGGAAACGCGTTTATAAATCCCTTGGCTTTACTGATGAGGACATGGAGTCTTTTTTCAGCGGCCCGGCTTATTTCAACTGGTTCTGGATGGGTAATCTTGACGGTTGGGGAGGTCCTCTGTCCCAGAACCTTATGGACAAACATGAACTGCTCCAGAAAAAGATTCTCCATGCTGAGCGTTCTCTTGGTATGACTCCTGTCCTTCCTGCATTTACGGGGCATGTACCCCCTTCATTTACGGAGAAATATCCCGATGCGAAGGTCAAGACTACATCATGGGTGAACTTTGCTCCGGTGACGATTCTCCAGCCGGATGAACCCATGTTCAATACAATCGGGGAGATGTTTCTGAAGGAACAGACTGCTCTTTATGGAACCAACCATCTTTATACGGCAGATACATTCAACGAAAATCTTCCGCCTCAAAATGACTCTCTTTACTTGAGCGGGATGTCTTCACAGGTTTATCAGGCGATGAAAAATATTGATCCTGAGGCTGTTTGGGTTATGCAGGGGTGGCTTTTCCATCATAAACGTGCCTTTTGGGGATTGCCTCAGATTGAAGCTCTTCTCAGCGGTGTTCCGGATGACGGAATGATTATTCTCGATTTATGGAGTGAGCGTAACCCTGTATGGAACAGGACCAATTCATATTTCGGAAAACCATGGATTTGGTGCATGCTCCATAATTTTGGACAGAACATCACTCTCTCAGGCAATGTGACAAGCGTTGCAAATGATCCGGCAAATCTCCTGAATGATCCTCAGGCATCAAATATGGCGGGCATTGGTCTCACTATGGAAGGCATAGAACAGAATCCTGCGATGTATGCACTTATGCTTGAGAATGTATGGCGTGATACTCCGATTGATACAGATGAGTTCCTGAAAGAATATCTCGGTTTGCGCTATGGCTCCCTTGGACCTGATGAGGCTGCCTTCCGGGCTTGGCAGATAATTTTCCGCAGTGCTTACGAGAATACCGTTAATAACGGTGGACAGGAATCCATCATAACGGGACGCCCGTCTTTTGCAAAGAATCCAGGTGGAACGACCAACACCAATATGCATTATGACAATGCCGATCTTCTGCATGCCTGGGATTTGCTGATAAACTGCATCGATGGCGCTTTTGCTTCCGGGTCTTGTACAGATGGATTTTGCTACGATGTCGTGGATATTACCCGTCAGGCGCTTGCAAACTATGCTTCTGTGCTTCAACAGAATGCATTTGCCTCCTATGCAGATCGTGATGCAGTCGCTTTCCGGGAAAATGCTTCGGCATTCCTTGAGTTGATTGATGATATGGAGGCAGTTCTTTCTACACGCAAGGAATTCCTTCTTGGGCGCTGGATAGACGATTCACGTCACCTCGGAGATACTCCTGAGGAAAAGGATCTTTGTGAGCGGAATGCCAGAAATCTCATTACTTTGTGGGGTAACAAGGATTGCCGTATAAGGGATTATGCATGCCGTCAATGGGCTGGAATGATGAGTGGTTTCTACCGCCCTCGTTGGGAGAGGTTCTTTGATAAAGTTCAGTCTTCTCTTGATGGAGGCTACGAATTTGATGAAAAGGAGTTTGTCGAGGCCTCCAAAGATTGGGAATGGGATTGGGTGAACTCCCATGGAAGTTTTCCGTCAGAACCGTCAGGCGACAGTATAGAAGAATGCCTGAGAGTTTATGGAAAGTACCGTG
>CALZOR010000034.1 GCA_945827785.1 uncultured Bacteroidales bacterium
TGCTGATAGGGAGTTCAGTGACAAGATTGTCATGTTCAATTCCGTCTTCCCTCACTTCTTTGAGAGTTATAGTCGCAATGTACTCCATGTCCGGTGCAACGATGAGGCTTCCTCCCAATTTAATGCGCTCCGCCTTTGAAGGGTCTACAGCCTCTGGATATGTCTGGATTACATAGTTGTCGGAAATCAGAAGCGAACCATCCTCTTCGGTCAGTGGAAGCGCCTTGTATTCGTCTTCGAACGAGAGGCCGACATTGCTAGGCTCTCCTTTGTCCGCAACGGTGAATTCTGCCTTGTAGCGAGAACGTATTTCGACAGATTTGACGGTTACCTCATTGCTTATGCCTTCAGTGACTCCGGGTGTGATTGTGAAATCAAGCTTTGTGAGGTGATGCTTGAATATGAGGACGGGGTTGATTCCCTTCTGTGCTGCATAATATCCGTAGCAATAGTGCATCATGTCAGTAAGATCTTTCTCGTCCTTGAAAAGGGCTTTCTGCTCATTTGTCATTGCTGCCCGTGACGACATAATGTCCTGGGACCCATCAATTTCAATATTGAGTTTGATATTGTCATGGTCTCTCTTGATGTCATCATCGGTAAGTTGTGCATCATCAATATAGTATGCAAATATATTATAGACCTGTCCAGCCTTGTCCTTGTATGGCCAGAACAGCTGATCCTGTGTCACCTGCCATTCGACGACATTGGAGATATCACTTATGCGTGCCTTCTTTCCGAACAGTGAACCGCCCTTCCCGTCAATCTCGTCCGTTGAACCGTCGATAAGGCACCAGTTTTCATCTTCCTTTGATGTTACCGTCATGTCGGTCGTTATGTCGGAATTGAATGAATAGACATAAAAATCGCGTCCGTTGAGCTGGCTGGCTTCACTGATGACTCCAGTACCTTTGGTCTGGACATAATCTGCTCTGCGGGAATTGATGCCAATCTCGGTAATGTCATCGGCACTTCCTATCATGATGCGCACAGGAATAGGCATCTCTGTTTCAGTGTAATTCTCTTCAAAGAAATATCCTTGATAGGAATTGTCGACACAGGATGTCAGCCCGATGCAAAAAAATGCAATAAATATGAAAATGGCTTTTTTCATCATATCTCCAGATTTATATCGCCGTCATTTTCCTTCCATTCAACCAGTCCTTCACCGCTTGTTGAGAAAATCAGATCACGAGTGATGGCGAGTTTTGCCGGAATGTTAAGTTCAGCCTCAGTCCGAGCACAACGGTATCCGCTCTTTTCATCTTCATCAACCTGAATCATGATGTGGGCTTCCTTGATTGTGGACTGAATATTCAGCCCAGCATGGAGAAGCCTTGTCTTCTTGTTTTCACCATCCATGGCTGATGCCTTTACAAAGACCTGGAAAATTCCCGGGCCGGTAATAAAGTTTGGATCATCGGCAGGGAACAATCCAAGTGTGCTAATATGACCGACGTATTTGCGGCTTCCTGTTGAGGTCTCCGTCATTTCTAACGCAACCTTGCCTGTCCGTTTCTTGTCGGAAAGGGTGATGATGCCGTTCATCATCTGTATTGTTCTCGGAACTCCTGATATTACAGCGACAACAGATTCAATCTCAATGTCATCTTCGTAGTCAATGTTGATGTTGAATGTCAGTTCAAGGGTTTTCTTTCCCGGCTTCAGGGTGATGGTCTGATATGTAAGGCCTGATTCCGGATATAGTCTTATTTCCGGCTTCTCTACGCTGAAATACAGTGGATCCGCCTTGTGGATGTACGGACATGTCGGGTTGTAGTCCAGAAGGTTGGCTGTCGAGATTTCCTCCTTGGTCAGGTTCGGAATGGTTGCAGAAATCTCTGTCATCTTCATCTGCGGAGCGTCTTCAAAGCCATCAAGCCCATTGAATTCGTAACAATAATCCGCTGTGCCATGGGCAATTGCCATCACATAATACTCTCCGTTGTCAATGTTGCGGATATTCGGGTTCTCGGGCTCCGGCTCTTCGCCTGTTCCATCGCCTGAATTGTCTTCTCCTTCGCCGGAACCGCCATCTGAGCCATCTGAGCCGTCTGAGCCGTCTGAGCCGTCTGAGCCATCTGAGCCGTCGCCAGTTCCGTCACCAGCCTTCACCCCTGTCGTATCATCCGTACTCTGGCCTCCATTTTCCCCTTCGGTGCCATCGCCTCCCGGGTTATTCCCTCCTTCAGAGCCGTTCCCATTTCCAGAATCATTCCCTCCTTCAGAGCCATTTCCTTCGCCATCCTGACCATTGCCGCTTCCGTCCCCACCTTCTCCGCTTCCGTCAGACTTTTCGATTATATTTCCAAATTGGTCAAGCCAATATACATAATGGACAGTGTGCATGATTCGGCTCATCACAACTGTCATAGTGTTCGGGGTCTCAATCCCTTGTTCCGTAAGTCCATCCCAGTTGAACTCGAACAAGACAGGTGTATAATAGATGTAGTTGTTATCGGAATTGCCTACATCCTCATTATAGTCATAGGTCACACGGCTGCATGAAGATGCCACCAGCAGCAGAATTAATACTGCTATTCCCAGAAGGCTATATGTTACTTTCCTTATCATTTACTCTTTATACTCTTCGTTGTTTTCTCAGGCTTTGCTTTTTTCTCCGCCTTGGTCTTCGGTTCCGCCTTTGCCTTCTCCGCCTTTGCCTTCGGCTCTGCCTTGGTCTTGCTTCCGCTCTTTGCTTCAGACTTAGCCTTTGCTTCGGCTGGGCCTTTGGCAGCCTTCGCCGTCTTTGCCGCTTTTGCAGCCTTATCTTTCTTTGCGGTCTTATCTGTTTTTTCCGCTTTGTCTCCGCCTTTGACCGCTTTGTCGCCTTTTGAAGACTTATCTCCCTTTGCCGCTTTCTCCGGATTCTCGGCCTTGGCCGGTTTCTTGTTAGGGTTGTAGTCTATTTCCTTGTCAAATGCACTGATTGCTTTTGCACGCAGAGCCGGAATCTTGTTCGACAACTTGGCCTTCATGTCGTCAGAAATCAACTGGCCAGGAATGACGACTTCTGTAAGTGTCTGTATTTCAGTGTCAAGATAATTGACAAATTCTCCACGGTAGCGCTCCTTGTCAGCCTTAAGAGCGTTGATTTCCCGCTCTTCCATTATCCATGTGAGCTGTTCATCAAACTTGGTCTTTGAATCCATGAATGGCGCTTCGATCTGAGCTTTGGCCTTTTCAAGACGCTCAAGCATTTTCTTCTTCTCAAGATCTTCCTGGACTTTTTCCTTGATGGATTTATGTCTCCACACAAAGGCGACTTTCAGTTCCGAAACCACAGGGAAAGGAGTGAAATGGAATCCCGGTTTCACGCCCTCCGTGACCTGATAGTATTTATATGTGTCCGGATTGTGCTTGAATTTCTCTTTTGTCGCCACCTGGAGTCCTACTGAAAAACCCAGTTCCACATCGATGGCTCCGTTCTTGTATTGATACATAGGGATGTCATATCCGGCAGATGCTCCCACACCGATTACATATCCCTGGATGCCTACCTCGCTGAATTTAAAAGTATATGAAGCATAATTGGCATAGGCTCCTATGTATTGTGCCCTCCAGGGGCGTGCATTTTTTCTCTCTGTAGTGAATATTTTGGTGTTGAACCACTCCTTGGCGGACATTTTCTTCTGTTCGTCTCCTGACGGTTTCGCGGTTCTTTCCCGTGTCCTGTAATAGTACCTGAATTCCGGCCTGACATCAAGGAGGTTGAAAACAACCGGAGGCTGAAGCTTGTGGTAGGTGTTCCAATTGTATTTAGCGGTCAGGCCGACGCTCATCTGGTTGTATGGGGAATTGACCAGGTCAAATTCCACTCCGAAATTCGGAATTGTAAGAAGCCACTCAAATGCATTTGTCTTGAATGCCCAGCGGTCAATAAAAGGCGGCTTGACAGTTGTTTCTTCCTGTTTGGACGCCGCACCCTTTGTCTGCGCTGCTGATTCAGCAGTACAGACTAAAGACAAGATGCAGGCTCCCGCAAGCACTGCCAATTTGATATTTTTACCGAATATACTCACACCAATTTCCAATTTGGAGTAATCGCATCATTGCATTATTTCTCACAATCTGCAAATTTAGTAATTTTTATTTGAAATAATTGAAGGTGATTTCTTTTTTTATTTCAACCAGTTGGTATTATGGGAATTCAATAAATAATTTATAAATTTGCACAATTTAGCCCTTGTAGGGCTTGGTTTGTCGTTCCCAATTGTATTTAGAACTTGATAAGCTTGAATGTGTGACAATATGAGATGCAGATATGGAATATTAAGGATAGTCGAGTTTATGGCAGCTGTCGTCCTCTTCCTGTGCGTGGCGCCGACCAAGGCTGAGGCTCAGCAGGTTGCCGTCAAGACTAATGCTCTGTTCTGGGCAGCCATGACCCCGAATGTGGGCGCGGAATTCGTCGTTGGAGAGCATTCCAGTGTGGATTTTGCTGCTTTTGGACACTATAAGCCTTATGGTGTGAATTCAAAGCTCGTTGCTTTCCAGCCGGAATACCGTTTTTGGTTCAATGGACGTCCTATGATCAGGGAGTATATAGGCGCGTCAGCGATGATTGCGGCCTACGACATGACGCTCAAACAGAGAACATATACAGGAAATGCATATTCGCTAGGAATCACCGGAGGATATGTATTCGCGCTGAGCAAGCACTGGAATCTTGAATTGTGTGCCGGCTTCTCATTCCTTTTCTTCAATCAGAAGCAATATTACAAGCATGACAATTACGACGATCATCATGTCGAAAACGGAGCGATCCAGTCGAATTCCTGGGGATATAAACTTTTCCCTGCCAAACTGGGTGTGACTTTTTGCTATATTATCAAGTAGTAGTGTATCAGAATTTGTGGTTTTATTTTGAGATGAGAAAATTAACAGCATTCACATATTTAACCATCATTTCTCTTGTATTCTCCACCTTTGCCAATGCACAGGTGAAGACAATTGTGTCGGGTGTCGTCTCCAACAAGACAGACGACAACAAACCGATGTCAAATGTCAATATCTATAGTTACAACACTATAGCCGAGGCAGAGGATGCCTTGCGTGGGTATTTCAAGGCTAAGGAGGAAGCCGGATGGTTCTCCTGGCCGTCTTCATTTATCACCTACTCTGACCAGTCCGGTTATTATGAGGTGGATGCGTATGACACCGGTGCCATCATCTATTTCCCGGAGGGCCTCACGGACCCGAAAATGGTCAAGGTGAACGGAAGGATGGAGATAAATGTCGAGTTCGATGTGGCCGTCGTGCTGGACAATTCCATTGTAACTGCTGAAACCGGCTCAAAACCGGTAATCGATCCGCCTGAAATCTACGGAAACAAGGTTTCCTGCGGAGCCACATATCCGTTCAAGGAGAGAATAGGAAAGACCAATGCCAGGCTTGTCATCCAGACTTATATTCTTGACGGGAATGAAGTTGATACCCTCGAGTACCGTCCTCCGATTGTTTATGACGGTGCACAATATCATGATACGCAATTGCGAAGGATGGGTTTCAATCGCTCTCTCGATACCTTGTACTGTATAGCCGACAACCTGCCGAGGCTGACGGACAGTACTTTGTTCGTTACATGGAAGGATACCGTGTACCTCGAGAACCCCAATGACCTTCTCTATTGCAAGGCCAGGATATGGACCGAGGACTACAATATGATTCTCTATGAAGACTCCCTAAAAATCTTCAACACCGGAAGGGTAAGGCGTCCGATGAAATTCCTCGAATATTCGTTCAGTGATTATGCACTTGACCCACAGAAGTTTGTGAAGAAGCCAAGAAGGGAGATGCGAAGTTCTCCTCCGACCAATATCGATGTGAATTTCGTTGTCGGAAAGGCAGAGATTGACCCGAAGGATACGGTTTCCCTGGCTTCTCTGGAGAAGATAAAGCAGGAACTTATCGACGTGATTACAACGGAAGGTTCCACATTGAAGACTTTCCATATCGAGGGAGTCGCTTCTCCGGATGGAACCTATGCTAAAAATGTCGATCTATCCAACAAAAGGATGCAGCTTGTGAAGAGTCAGGTCGAGTCAGTGCTTCCGCGAAGTGTCCTGGAAAGGACTATCAAGACCTCCAATTCGAGGGTGGCTTCATGGGAAGAAGTTGCTGACCTGCTTTGGGCTGATTCCCTCAAGACGGAGGCTGAGGCCGTAAGGCGTATAGCTGAGAAATATCCGAACAGCATGGACAGCCAGTGGAGTGCTATCAGACAGCTTCCATACTATAAATCTCTGATTTCGCCACGCCTTCCGAAGCTGCGCAGCGTGCAGTTCGAATATACGAACGAAATATACAGGGAACTTACACCTGAGGAGATTTTTGACAGATACACTAACGACAAGGATTACCGGAGCGGAAGGAAGGCTTTTGCACTGTATGAGTACTGGCATCTGTTCAACATGATCAAGAATACCGAAGAGCTTGAGTTTATCTGCCGCAGGGCCATCATCGACTCAAAGAAGGCGGAAGGCCGTGTATGGCCGCTTCCGGCAAACATCCTGGCGACTTCCCTTATCCGCAGGGGGGCTTGCGATACTACGGTTCTCGCGCCACTGATTGATGAAAGGGAGAAGGTCAACCGTGTGATCCGAAACAAGAACAATCCTAAGATCATTGATGAAATCATCAATATAGAGGAAGTTGTCGCCAATCAGGTTATCATGTTCCTGAAGGCCGACAAATATATGAGGGCCATGGAGGTCGCTTCAATCCTGCCTGATGAGAAATACGAACTTCTTAAGGCAGTAACCCGTTGTCTTGCAGGTTATTTCAGGGATAATAAGTCTGCGGAAGGCAAAAAGATGTTTGAAATTGTCAGGAATTCGACTCCTCGTAACAAGGTCGTGATGAACCTTGCAGTTGGCAACATCGGACTTGCGGGAATTGCACTGAAGGACCTTCCGCAGGACGACCCGGTGACGCAGTACCTGCATGCCCAGCACCTTTGCCGCAAATATGGTTCGGTTATGGATATGAAGAATGCAATCATTGACTATGATACCTATGAGTCTGATTTTGAGGTAGCAGAGAAATATCTTCGAAAATGTTTCGAACTTGACCCGAAATTCAAGAAGATTGCAGAGGCTGACTGGGATATCTTTGAGGAACTGGTGAAGAAGTCTCTTGAAGAGCCTGAGCCCGTTGACGAGTTTGAGTATTCATATTAATACAATTTAATACAATAGCCTGATGAACAGATTGTTGGCTTATACTTTAGTCTCTTTTCTCCTTTCGTCTTTCTCTCTTGTTGCAGCTCCTGCACATCTGAGAATGATGGCTGCGGATACTGTCGATACAGCCCAGAAACTTTATGACGATTTGCAGATCCCTGATTCGCTCGCCGCTGCTCTTGACAGCGCTTTCGCTGATACCACATCGGTGACAAAGGAACGCGACAAGGGTTTTGATGCAACCCGCTTCAGTATGATGAAACGCTTCCGCCCGAAGAATGTCCCGTTCATATCCGAAAAGTTCCTGGACAACACCTTCTATTCTGTCCATGCAAAAAGTTTCAAGCTCGGCAGCATTGATTACAGTTTCGGCAGTATGGGCGGCGTTTCAGCAGGAAAATGGATTACGCCTTTCCATGCTGTGAGGGCTAACATTGATTTTGGAAGCTGGTATGACAACTTCAACGGATCGCGTATATACGGAGGGGAGTTCACGGCAGACTATCTTTTCAATTTTGTTTCATACCTTGACGGTTATCGTCCCAACAGGCTGTTTGAGGCATCGGTCCTTGCAGGTCTTGGATATGCAGGAAACGGCTATGCCGGCAGGTTTGGAAATGCTTTCACTGCCCATATCGGTATAAACCTTTTCATTAGGTTCCTGCCTGGAGTTGAACTCTTTTTTGAACCGAGGGTTTCTTTGTATTCCAACGGGATGGCGATTTCCAAAGGAGGCAACTGGAGAAGTTGGCTCGCTGCTTTCCAGGGGGATTTCGGAGTCGCATACAATATCTCTACGGGAAAATATGCCAAAAAGAACACATACCCATGGTTTGTCTTCACGCAGACAGGAATGCAGTTCCAGAACTCTGCCATCGTGAGAAATCATATCGGCACCTTCCGCTCCCTCGGATGGGATATAAGTCTCGGAGGGGGAAAATATCTTACAAGATATCTTGCCATGCGCGCATCTCTCGGCTATGGGCACAGCAAATGGGTTGAATATCCCGGAATAGGTCCTAAATACACCGATTATTATTCCTTCCGTCTTGAAGCCCTGCTGGACCTTATAAGCATGATCAGCGGAAAAGAGGATTTGTTCGTATCTGCTTCTGTAGTTCTTGGCCCGGAAATCGGATTTATGTACAAGGATGATGTTGTCAATTCATTCTCACGTCAGTACATCGGACTTGGAGCCGGTCTTCAGATCAAATTCTGCGTATGGAATGGAATCAAGGTCTTCACGGAGCCTAGGTTCATTCTTGTACCATACAGCGCATTGAACCATACCATGGATATAATCAATGATTACAGGAACTATTATGATGGTCTTGTCGGCATCAATTTCGGTGTTGAATATGAATTCTGATATGTATGTGGTCATAAGTTGAAAATATGCAATAAAATATGAGAAATTTATATATAACCAATTCACTTTCACGACAGAAGGAACTGTTTGTTCCTCTGCAGCCGCAGCATGTGGGACTTTATGTTTGCGGACCTACAGTTTATGGCGATGCCCATTTAGGGCATGCAAGACCAGGCGTGACCTATGATGTCTTCGTTCGTCTTCTCAGGCATCTGGGATATAAGGTAAGATATGTCAGAAACATAACTGATGTCGGTCATCTTGAGCATGATGCAGACGAGGGCGAGGACAAGATAGCAAAAAAAGCCCGCCTTGAGCAGCTTGAGCCTATGGAGGTTGCTCAGTCATGCACACTTCTGTATCATGAGGCGATGAGGCTGCTCAACGTTGCTCCACCTTCAATCGAACCGAGGGCTTCTGGCCACATTATCGAACAGATTGCCCTCGTCAAGAAGATTCTCGATGCCGGCTATGCTTATGAGAGCAACGGATCCATATATTTCGACGTCCTCAAATATGACCGTGACCACAAATACGGCATCCTCTCGGGCCGTGCCCTTGACCAGGTCAAGGAAGGCACCCGCGAGCTGGACGGCCAGCAGGACAAGCATGCATCCTACGACTTTGCATTGTGGAAAAAGGCTTCTCCGGAGCATATCATGAGGTGGGAGTCTCCATGGAGCGACGGATTCCCGGGATGGCACCTTGAGTGCTCGGCCATGAGCGAGAAATATCTCGGCAAGGAATTCGACGTGCATGGAGGTGGAATGGACCTGCTTTTCCCTCACCATGAATGTGAGATTGCGCAGAACGTCGCTTCACGAGGCACATCAGGAGTAAAATACTGGATGCACAACAACATGATTACCATCAACGGGAAGAAGATGGGCAAGTCTCTGGGCAACTTCATTACCCTTCCTCAACTGTTTGCCGGTACACATCCGGTTCTTGAGCAGGCATACAGCCCTATGACAGTGCGTTTCTTCATCCTTCAGGCACATTACAGAGGAACTCTTGACTTCAGTAACGAAGCTCTGCAGGCTGCGGAAAAAGGCCTCAGGAGGGTGCTGCAGGCAGCAAAGGATTTGCGTGGCCTTGCAAAAGCAGCCGGCGTGGAATCATCTTCTGTTGGCACCCGCGGCAATGCGCCTTACATGATGGCCTATGGGGAATTCCTTTCAGCTGCTGCTCCTGAGGAAGGAACAGTTAAGACGGACAACAAGGAAATTGCTGAAATCGTGGAGAAAACTTATCAGGCCCTCTGTGACGACCTCAATACCCCTGTTGCTCTTTCATGCATTTTTGATGCTGTCCGCATAATCAATTCTGCAAAAGATAAGAAGGCTTGCTTGTCAAAAGCTGATTATCAGGCTCTTGTGGATCTGTTTGACAATATTGTCTATGGAGTCCTCGGCCTTGCAGAGGAAGAAGGCGAAGGCGGAAAGGCTGCAAAGACCATTGACGGACTGATGCAGATGGTAATCGAACAGCGCAAGGCAGCCAAAGCAGCCAAAGACTGGGCGACCAGCGACCGGATAAGGGATGAACTGCTTGCCCTCGGTATCCGTATAAAAGATACCAGGGACGGCGCAGAATGGACAATGGAATAACCTTCCCCTCCCATGTCATTTCGGACGAAGTGAGAAATCTAAAATTGCAAAAATGCTTAAATTAATTTCATGGAATGTAAACGGCCTGAGAGCCGTGGCAGGCAAGGGCTTTGCTGATATTTTTGCGGAATTTGATGCCGATTTCTTCTGCCTTCAGGAAACCAAGATGCAGGCCGGTCAGCTCGACCTTGAGTTCCCGGGTTACCAGTCATATTGGAATTTTGCACAGAAGAAGGGTTATTCAGGCACTGCGATATACACCAGGCACCAGCCCCTGTCGGTGTCCTATGGCATTGGGATTCCTGAGCACGATACCGAGGGCCGTGTAATAACTCTTGAAATGGCGGATTTCTACCTTGTCTGTGTCTATACCCCCAATTCCCAGGATGAACTTCAAAGACTTGACTACAGAATGGTATGGGAAGATGCTTTCAGGGAATATCTTCTCGGCCTGAATGCAAAGGGCAAGGGTGTGATTGTCTGCGGAGACATGAATGTGGCACACAAGGAAATAGACCTCAAGAATCCTGGATCAAACAGGCATAACGCCGGTTTCACGGACGAGGAGAGGGGGAAATTTTCCAACCTGCTTGACAGCGGTTTCATCGACACATTCCGCTATTTCCATCCGGACCGGAAAGATATATATTCCTGGTGGTCATACCGTTTCAGAGCCCGTGAGAGGAACTCCGGGTGGCGTATCGACTATTTCCTCGCAAGCCTTGACATGAAGGACAGGCTGCGCAGCGCAGATATCCATGACCAGGTCTTCGGCTCCGACCATTGTCCGGTTGAACTTGTCATAGAATAGGGACTATTCCTTTATTGCTGTTTCTTCCGACTTGAATGCCTCGTCACTTGAACATTTTTCAAGGAAACGGCATTGCAAGTCGGTTGTTTTTTCCATATATCCGGCAACTTCATGGTCTTTGCCGGCATAATGGTACAGATGGTATGGGTAGCCGTTTTTCTTGAATTCCTTGGTAATGGCCCCGCTTCCGAAGAAACCGAGGTTGAAAAATCTTATCTGCTTGTAAGTGACTGTCTTGTCGCTTGTTCCGTGCAGCATGAGGGCTGGTGCCGGTGACTTTTTGTATCTAAGTTTTCCCCTGTCTGAGAAAATGGCTCCGGCAAATGACATCACACCTGCATAGCGGAAGTCCTCGGGCAGCACTTCGGAAACTGGTGTCCCGTTGCACAGCTCATATTCTGCCTGCATCGCGGTAATCGCCCCGGCAGACGATCCGCTGATAACGATGTTTCCCGTGTCGATTCCCAGCTGTTCCGCATTGTCAATCATGAAAGCGGTTGCAGAAAAAAGGTCTTCAACGGCCAGCAGGATTGCATGGTGGAGTTCTCTGGCCTGTCCGACCCCGACCTTTTCGGCTCCTTTCAGACCGAGTCTGTAGTCGATTGAGATGATTCTGAATCCTAGCCCGGTCATTGCCTTGAACCAGCCTTGATAGAATTCATCGTTTCTTGAACCGCTTGCAAAGCCTCCCCCGAAAATGAATATTATGGCCGGTTTGTCTTTCGTTCCGAATTTTGTATCGCTTCCTTCGGCCGGGTCATAGACATCCATGTAAAGGTCGCAGGTATCCCTGCGCGCATAGAGATATGTTCCGTCAGGAGCTATTATCTCCCTGGCTGCAAGTGAGTTGCCAGAGCCCACAAGTAGCCCGAGACATGCGATAAAAGTTGTGATTTCAGTTTTCATTTCTTGTTTTCATCCGGCATCAGCCTCCGGATTGCCTTTATGTTTGAGAAGAAGCGGAATGCAATCACCCTTGCCACTGTGTATGACGGGATTGCTATGATCATTCCCATAGGACCTGCAAGGTGTCCTGCAATCAGCAGAACTATGAAAATCTCAAGAGGGGATGCCTTGATGCTGTTCGAATAGATAACCGGCTGGAAGAGGAAGTTGTCCATCAGCTGAGTGAAACAGAAGATGGCAATCAGGATGAGGGTGAACCACATGAAGCTGACATCCAGCCCCATAGGAATGCTGCTGCTGTATTTGAGCACGAGAGCCAGCACTGTCCCGAGTACACCTCCGGCCAGAGGACCGACATAAGGTATTATGTTCAGGATTCCGGTCAGGAAGGCAATGCCGATTGCAGCGTTGAAACTCAGCCTTGTTATCAGAAAGAGGCCGATGAAATTCAGAAGGGCAACCCCGGACATTTCCAGCAGCAGACCGCTGAAATATCTTGAAAGAAGATGGCTGATGTCCGAGAGTGAGCTGAATACTTCCTCTTCATGCCTGTCCGGAACAATGGAAGTGATGATTCTCCCGAAAAGGTCTTCGTTCCTTATGAAGAAGAACCCTATGAAAACAACGGAAAATAGGCCCACTCCGAATTTGCTCACGATGCTAGCGGCGGAACCGATCACAGACGAGAAGATCGAAACGTCAAGGAATTTCGTAAGTTCCTGTGCAAGGGCAATTTCAATCCTGAAATCCCTTCCAAGTTTCGGGAAGCTGTCGCGAAGGAATTCGTTCAGGTTGGAAAGAGGGACTGCGATGTGTTTCGCTGAACTTTCTATGCTTTCGAGGGAGATTCCTTTCACGATGTTGCTCACTATAGGAAAAATCAGAGTGATGATGGAAAAGAAGACTCCAATGATGATGACGATTGAAATGACTGCCATCAGCGACTCGCTCATGCCTTTTCCCTTGATCCTGATTTTTCTCAGAAGTTTCATTATCGGCTTGGCAATCAGGGACATGACAACTGCTATCAGGATGTAGATTATGATGTTCCTGAAATACCAGCACAATACTGCTGCAACTGCTGCAATGGCGACGAATATGATGTATTTCGCCAGTTTGTCCGTGTATCTTTCGGTTTCCATAAAAAGATTATGAATAAAAATATTAAAAAATCACACTTGTGCCGTGGTTTGGTACATTGTGGGGCTACCTTTGCATCAACAAACAAAAAGAACAAAGTTATGAAAACGACAATCTCTAACATCAGCTCAATGTTCTCTTCAGAAGAGTCCTTCAAAGCACTTGTTGATATGATAGATGATATGGACCTCGAACTCCTCGATGTCTGCTTTGCCTAATCGAGGGCCGGCTCCGGGCTTGTCTCCTT
This sequence comes from uncultured Bacteroidales bacterium, assembly GCA_945827785.1. Taxonomy (GTDB): domain Bacteria; phylum Bacteroidota; class Bacteroidia; order Bacteroidales; family UBA932; genus Cryptobacteroides. The sequence goes on from CALZOR010000034.1 coordinate 13,268, forward strand.
GTCTCTTGTCGCATTGACGATCTTTTCCTTCCGTACAAGGGTGTTGCCTGCATTCTTGTCAAGAACCACTTTAAGATTTGCTGTCTCCTTGCGGTTTAGCATCCTGTCTGCGATAATGAACTCTGAAACCGGATCTTCGATATATTTCTGGATGGCCCTCTTGAGAGGTCTTGCCCCAAAATGCGGGTCATAGCCTTTCTCGGCGACAAATCGTTTGGCTGCTGCTGCAATGCTCAGCTTGTAGCCGGTATCCTGCACCCTTTTGCCAAGGCCTTTCAGCTCAATGTCAATGATTCTGGCAATGTCTTCCCGTGTGAGCGGATTGAAGAAGACCTGTTCGTCCACCCTGTTGATGAACTCAGGAGGAAAGGCTTTCCTTACAGCCTTTTCGACGATGCCCTTGCGGTTTGAGTCCACGTTGCGTCCGGAGGTGCTGAATCCCACGCCGTTTCCGTAGTCGTCAAGCTCCCGGCTTCCGACATTGGATGTCATGATCAGAATTGTATTCCTGAAGCTGACGGTGCGTCCGTTGCTGTCCGTGAGCCTGCCCTCATCCATTACCTGCAGAAGCAGATTGAACACGTCAGGGTGAGCCTTTTCAATTTCGTCAAGCAGGACAACGCAATAGGGCTTCCTCCTTACCCTCTCGCTCAGCTGACCGCCTTCTTCGAAGCCTACGTATCCCGGAGGCGCTCCGATCAGACGGGAAACGTTGAACTTTTCCATATATTCGCTCATGTCCAGCCTTATCAGATTGCTCTCCGAGTCGAAGAGGTATTCAGCAATGGACTTTGCAAGCTGTGTCTTGCCGACACCGGTCGGTCCCATGAAAAGAAAGGTCCCTATCGGCTTGTCCGGGTCCTTTATCCCGGCCCTGTTCCTCCGGATTGCCCGTACGACATTCTCAATGGCTTCATCCTGTCCGATTATCCGGCTTTTAAGTACCTCGCTCATTTTCATGAGCTTGCTGCCTTCACTCCTTGCAACTTTTCCTGCAGGAACTCCCGTCATCCCGGAAATTACCTCCGCAACGTCTGCGGCTGTCACAATCGACATCTTGCCCGGATTGTTGAGCCTTACCATAGAGCCGGCTTCATCCATCGCATCGATGGCCTTGTCCGGGAGGCATCTGTCGGTAATATATCTTTCCGACATCCTCACGCAGGCTTCGATGGCTTCCGGAAGATAGGTAACGCCATGGTGTTTTTCGTAATTTGGCTTGAGCTTGTCAAGAATCGATATGGTGTGCGGAATGTCCGTCCTTTCAACCATGATTTTCTGGAACCTCCGGTTGAGGGCACCGTCCTTTTCAACGATTTTTCTGAACTCGTCAGTGGTCGTAGCTCCGATACACTGGATTTCGCCTCTGGCGAGGGCAGGCTTGAGCATGTTTGCCGCATCAAGGCTGCCGGAAGCGCCACCAGCTCCGACAATAGTATGGAATTCATCGATGAAGAGGATGACATCCGGCCTTGCGGCCACTTCGTTGATGATGGACTTGAGCCTTTTCTCGAAGTCACCGCGGTATTTGGTTCCTGCAACGATGGAGCCTAAATCCAGTGAAATCAGTTTTTTTCCGGCAAGTGTCGGTGGAATGTCGCCGTGGTCAATCCTGAGAGCGATGCCTTCCACTATTGCAGACTTTCCTACACCCGGATCCCCCACAAGCATAGGGTTGTTCTTGCGCCTTCTGCCCAGAATCTGTATCACCCTCATGATTTCTTCATCCCTTCCTACCAGGGGATCAAGCTTGCCCTCGTGAGCAGCCTTGGTTATGTCGTATCCGAACTCTTCAAGCGGGGATATTTCTGTCTCTTTCTCCTCCTTCGGGGCTTCCCGAACTGTTCTGATATGAATCCGGGGCATCTCCTGATCCTGGTCTTCCGAGGATTCCGGCATATCCTTGTCCGGCTCGGATTTCAGCATGTGTATGCCTTCCAGAAAATTGAATATTCGGGCGTATGTCACCCCGATGTCGCTGAGATAGCTTGCTCCGTAGGAATTACCGGCACGGCACAGTGCAAGAAGCAGATGCTGGGACGAGGCCAGAGGACTCATCAGCTTTGTCGCTTCAAGTATGGTGAAACTCAGAATGTTCTGTGCCCCTCGTGAAAAGGTGACATTCTCAATATCTTCGTATGGGATGTGCTCGTTTGTGAATATCTTGCTGTCTATGAATTGCTTGAACTCCTCAGTGTCTGTTCCTGTACTCACCAGTGCATCCACTGCGGTGTTCTCCTTGTGACGCAGGATTCCGAGGAAAAGGTGGTCCGGAGCGATTCCGTAACTTCCTGTCCTCATGGCTTCCTCCCTGGAATAATTGATTATTGAATTAAGCTCGTTTGATATGCTGATTTCCATATTTATCGCCGTTAATTGCACAAAATTACTAAATTTTTCGTAACTTTGCGGAGATATGCCAATAACTATCGGATAATTTGAAAGATAATACAAAATAGTAAGGATAATATATGGAAAATGAAGTAAATACAGGCAGGATAGAGCAAGTCAACATTGACCAGCAGATGAAGAGTGCGTATATCGATTACTCCATGTCTGTTATCGTGTCCAGGGCGCTTCCTGATGTCAGGGACGGCTTCAAACCGGTCCACAGGAGGGTGCTTTTCGGAATGGATGGCCTTGGTCTCAGATCCACGAGCCAGACAAAGAAATCTGCCCGTATCGTAGGTGAGGTTTTGGGTAAATATCATCCGCATGGAGATTCTAGTGTGTACGATGCAATGGCCAGGATGGCTCAGGACTGGAGCCTGAGGTATCCACTTGTCTTCGGCCAGGGTAACTTCGGTTCTATGGACGGCGACCCTGTGGCTGCGATGCGTTACACCGAGGCCAAGCTCTCAAAGCTTTCAGATGAGGTCCTTGCAGACCTTGACAAAGATACAGTCGATTTTCAGAACAATTTCGACGACTCCCTTCAGGAACCGACAGTCCTTCCGACAAAGGTTCCGCTTCTGCTTCTGAACGGAGCATCGGGTATTGCGGTCGGAATGGCGACGAACATGGCTCCGCACAACTTGTCTGAGTGCTGTGATGCGATATGTGCCTACATCGACAATCCTGAGATTACAGTCGAGCAGCTGATGCAGTATATCAAAGGTCCCGATTTCCCTACCGGAGGTATCATCCAGGGACATCAGGGTATCCGCGATGCATTCGAGACCGGCCGTGGCCGTATCGTAATCCGTTCAAAGACAGAGATCGAGGTTGGTGAGAGTGGACGCGAGACCATTGTGGTTACCGAGATTCCATACATGGTCAACAAGAAAGAAATGATCGAGAAGATTGCGGAACTTGTTGAGAACAAGAAGATTGAGGGCATCGCATACATCAATGACGAAACAACGATGAAGGATGGGGTCCGTGTAATTATCCGCCTTAAGAAGGATGCGAACTCTAATGTGGTGCTGAACACACTTTTCAAGTACACTCCGCTTCAGTCAAGCTTCTCAATCAACAACGTTGCCCTTGTAAACGGCCGTCCGAGGCTTCTCAACCTCAAGGATCTGATCAAATATTTCGTAAAGCACCGCCACGAGGTCATTGTCCGCAGGACGAAGTTCGACCTGGAAAAGGCACGCAAGAGGGCGCATATCCTCGAGGGACTTCTCAAGGCACTCGATGTGATTGACCAGATTATCAATATCATTCGCTCGTCCAAGACAGTCGAGGAGGCAAAGGCCGAGCTTATCTCAACCTTCGATTTCTCTGATGCTCAGGCAACTGCAATCGTGGAGATGAGGCTGCGCCAGCTCACCGGACTCGAAAGGGAGAAGATTCAGAGCGAGTATGATGAGAAGATGAAATTCATCAAATATTGTGAGGACGTCCTTGCAAGCGAGGAAATGCAGATGGGCATCATCAAGGATGAGACCATGGAGATGAAGGAAAAATATGGAGATGCAAGAAGGACCGAGATAGCAATGTCCGCTGATGAATTCAATCCTGAGGATTTCTATGCAGACGAGGATGTGGTCATCACAATATCCCATCTGGGCTATATCAAGAGAACGTCCCTGACCGAATACAAGACCCAGAACAGGGGAGGAGTCGGAATGAAGGGAAGTGCTACCCGCGACGAAGACTTCATCGAGCACATTTATGTGGCCAATATGCACAGCACAATGCTCCTGTTCACCCAGAACGGAAAATGCTACTGGCTCAAGGTCTATGAAATTCCGGAAGGAACGAGGGCATCGAAGGGACGTGCAATCCAGAATGTCATCAATATCGAACCTGACGACAAGATCAAGACATATCTCAACGTCCGCAATCTCAAGGATGAGGATTATGTGAACAACAACTACATAGTACTCTGTACCAAGAAAGGCATAATCAAGAAAACGGCTCTCGAAGCATATTCAAGACCTCGTACCAATGGCGTCATCGCCGTGACTGTACGCGACGGAGATGAACTTCTGGATGCAGTCATCACCAACGGCTCAAGTGAGATCCTCCTTGCCGGACGCAAGGGGCGCTGCTGCCGCTTCGATGAGACCGACGCAAGAGCCCTCGGCAGGACCGCTTCCGGAGTCCGTGGTATAAATCTTGATGATGACGACGAGGTTGTAAGCATGATTACTTACGATCCGGCTGCGGAAGATGCTGCTGCTCAGAGTATTCTGGTTGTCAGTGAGCATGGCTACGGCAAACGTTCCGATTTCGAGGAATACCGCAAGACGAACAGGGGTGGAAAGGGTGTCAAGACCTTGAACATCACCGACAAGACAGGCGAACTCGTTGCGATGAAGAATGTAACCGATGCAAACGACCTCATGATCATCAACCGCTCTGGTCTGACTATCAGGATGGCGGTGTCTGACATCAGGATTGCGGGACGTGCAACCCAGGGCGTCAGACTGATAAACATCAAGGACGGAGACTCGATTGCAGCTGTTTCGGCAGTTAACAAGAGTGAAGACGAGGCTACCGAGGCTCCTGTTCAGGA
>CALZOR010000035.1 GCA_945827785.1 uncultured Bacteroidales bacterium
TACATGCCTCCGATAACCTTCGGAAAATGGGTTGTGTCCACCATCGTGTAGTGCCTTTCCTTGTATTTCGGGTCTATGGTTATTTCCTTCGAGTCCTTGATTATGTGCGGGATGTAGTAGAATCCGCGGTTGGCAATGGTGGCGCACAGGTTCGCAAGGTGCAGGGGAGTGCAGCCGATTTCTCCCTGGCCTATGGACAGGGAAATGACGGTCGTGGCCTTCCATCCTCCCTTGTGATAGACCTTGTTGTAGTATTTCGAGTCGGGTATGAATCCACCCAGTTCCGACGGAAAGTCGCTTCCGAGCTTGCCTCCGAATCCGAAGCTTCTGACAGCCTGGTTCCAATAGTCCATGGCATCATCAATCGATTCGAAGTCCTTGTTTTCCAGAAGGTCGCGCAGGACGTAGCAGTAGTAGGCGTTGCACGACATCATGATGGATTCCTCAAGATTGAGGGGAGACCTGTGGGCATGGCAGCCGAGCTTGTTCCTGCCGAAATGATAACCCATGCTGCACGGGTAGCATGTCCCTGGGTTGATAACTCCCTCCTGAAGGCCTATCAGACCGTTCACCAGCTTGAAGACCGATCCCGGAGGATATGGAGCCTGGACTGCGCGGTTGAACATAGGTTTGTACGGGTCAGACAGAATCTCCTTGTAGTGTTTGCCTATATCGGCAAGCATGTCCACATCTATGCCCGGGCTGGATACCATTGTAAGTATCTCACCTGTAGATGGTTCTATTGCGACGAGGCTGCCTACCTTGTTCTGCATGAGCTTCTGTCCGTAGTTCTGGAGCACCGCATCGATGGTGGTCGTGACATCCTTGCCCGGTATGGCCTCCTTGTCCATCTGGCCGTCCTTGTAGTGGGTTTCGATTTTGTTGCGTGAGTTCCTGAGCCAGATCTGGTAACCCTTTTCGCCCCTGAGTTCCTTCTCCCTTGCCGCCTCGATGCCCGTCATTCCCGCATAGTCGCCGCTTTTGTACTCGTCCGGATGTTTTTCCAGAAAGCGGGCATCCACCTCTGAAACATAGCCGAGCAGGTTTCCTCCGGCATTGTAAGGATATTCTCTTATGCTCCTGGACTGCCCTCTGAATCCCGGGAACTTCCATGCCACTTCGGCAAATTTCATATATTCTTCCTGAGGAAGCTGCTTGATCATCACGACGCTCTGCCAGCCGATTCTGCGGCGGTTGCGTTTGTACTCCGCCATCTTCTCCTTGATGAAATCAGGAGTGACATTCAGGACTTTTGCAAGCGCAAGCGTATCAAATTCATCCACTTCCCTCGGGGTTACCAGCAGGTCGTATGCCACCTTGTTGCCGACGAGGATGTTGCCGTTGCGGTCGTTTATGATGCCACGGGTAGGGTAGATGACGGAATAGACCATGGTGTTGTTTTCGGCGCTTAGCTTGTAGTCATCGTCGATTATCTGGATGATGAACAGCCTTGAAAGCAGGATTGCCGCAGCCGTACACAGTCCGATGAGAAGTTTGTTCTTCCTGTTCAGTTTCATGGCTTATCTTCTGTCGTCAGTCGTGAGGACGCGGGTTATTATGGCTGCAAGCAGTACGTTGACTGCCATCGAAATACCGAATCTGGCAGCATTGAACCAGAGAGGTCTTGTACCGGCTCCGTCGAGGATGATGTAGATGACAAGGAAAATCATGACGGCAGTTGACATTGCCAACATGACTTTCGAGGCTCCGTTCTTCTGGAAGGAGAAACTGTCCTGTCTGGCAATTATGTCTTCGCCTAAAAAACTGCGTATCAGTTGTTTACGAGTGAGTGCAACAGGGAGGACCGCCGCTGCATTCAGCCCGGTGACTCCTTCGGAAAGGAAATCGATGCCAAGTCCTGAGGCAAATGCTATGATCATGCAGACAGAAGTGCCCGTCTGCAGCGGGATGCACATCACCATCGCAGGCAGGATGCTTATCACCGAGTAGGGACTGAACTGGAAATAGTTGCTGATCACGCTCTGCGCGATGACCAGCAGGAAATATAGCAGCCAGAAATTTTGTTCAGTTTTCATCTGTTCTCCAATTCTTCTATTTCGTCCTTACCTGTGTTTTCCACGACCGTGATGTATCTGACGGATTTGAAATCCTCAAACAATCTGATTTTTATATCATAGGTTGCGCCATTGACTATTCTCGATTCTCCGATAGTGCCCAGAGGGATTCCGGCCGGGAAAATGGATGAGAATCCGCTGGTATATACCGTGTCCCCGGGGGAGAATTCGACGTGGTGCGGTATTTCTCTAAGAACCGCGCCGTTGCTGCTGTGACCGTCCCATGTCATAGGTCCGACTGGACCTTCCTTCCCGATACGGGTACTGATGCTCATGTCGTGGTTCTTGAATGAGCGTGCATAGGAATATTTCCGTCCCACGGCATCGACGATGCCTATGGCACCCGTCCATGTAATCAGGCCTGATCCCTGATGGATGCCGTCGTCGGATCCCTTGTCGATTATGATATAGTTGTGTTCGCTGTTGTTGCTTATCTTGGCTATGGTTGCCGGGATATAGCGGAAATTGCCTGCCATGTCCGGCTGACGGCTCATTATAAGACTATCGGCGACGACAGATTCAAGCTGGGCGAGCCTGGCCCTGAGAATTGTGTTTTCCAGAGCCAGTTCGTCATTGGTCTTCTTCAGGCTGAAATAGTGCGCAATGTCCTGTGTCCCGCCCCACACAGTGGCCATGACGGCATGAAAACCCTTCGACAGCCATAGGTTCTGCATCCGACCCCCATAGCGGAGCATATTGAGCGCAGCTACCTCCAGTAAAATGAAGATAGCTGCGTTGATTACATAGGATATGGCACCTTTCTTCTGCAATGCCTTATCTCATGAGGAATGAATAGTGGTCTGTATTCTTGAGTGCGAGGCAGGTTCCCCTTGCAACAGCTCTGAGTGGATCCTCTGCCACATGGAACTGGATGTTCACCTTCTCCGTCAGTCGTTTTGCAAGTCCTCTGAGGAGGGAACCGCCGCCTGCGAGGTAGATTCCGTTTTCCACGATGTCCGAGTAGAGCTCAGGAGGAGTCTGCTCAAGAACATGGAGGATTCCGCTCTCGATTCTTGCAACTGACTTGTCAAGACAGTGTGCGATTTCCTGGTATGTAATGGTCGCATGAACCGGGTGCGCAGTCATCTGGTTAGGACCGGTGATAGCATAAGGCTCCGGTTCCACCTCGTTTTCCCCAAGCTCAGGTATGACGGCTCCGATTGCAATCTTGATCTTCTCTGCCGTAATCTGGCCGACCTTGATGTTATGCTGCTGCTTGAGATATTGCTGTATGTCGTTGGTGAAGACGTCGCCCGCCACCTTGATGCTGTCCTGGACTACGATACCGCCGAGGGAAATCACAGCAATCTCCGTCGTACCACCTCCTATGTCCACGACCATGTTCCCTTTAGGAGCCTCAACGTCAAGACCGATACCGAGGGCGGATGCCATAGGCTCGAAAATCAGATATACGTCTCTTCCTCCGGCATGCTCCGAAGAATCACGTACGGCCCTGATTTCCACCTCGGTACTTCCTGAAGGGATGCCAACTACCATCTTGATGTTCGGAGAGAAGAGCGACCTGCGCCTGCTGTTGACCTGTTTGATGAATCCTCGGATCATCATCTCGGCAGCATTGAAGTCGGCAATCACACCATCCTTCATCGGACGTACGGTCTTGATTCCGGGGTTCTCCCTTTCCTGCATCAGCTTTGCCTTCTGACCCAGGGCGATTGCTTTTCCTGTATTGTTGTCAATTGCCACGATGCTCGGCTCGTCAAGCACAATCTGGTCATTCATGAAAATGACCGTGTTCGCAGTTCCGAGGTCCATGGCGATCTCTTGTGTCAAGAATGAAAGTCCCATGTCTGTTCTATAATTCTGTCAAAAATGTCTGAAAACCCAAATTGGCCGTAAAATTATAAAAAAACTCTCAAATAACCAGCATCTTTGCTAAATTTGCCCGTATCTTTTGGTCATAAAATATAAGCAATGGAAAATCAGGGCTCTGCCAATCAGAACGGAATGAGAAAAAAATATGTTGTAATAATGGCTGCGGGCAGCGGCACAAGAATGGGAGGTTCCCTCCCGAAACAGTTCCTGGACCTTTCCGGAAAGGCAGTCCTTCAGCGCACCATCGAGGTCTTTCTGGAGGCTTTTGAGGATATGAATGTCGTGGTGGTACTTTCTCCCGACTATCTTGATTACTGGAAGAAATACTGTCTGGAGAGGAATTTCATCTGTCCTCAGGTCCTCGTCGCAGGAGGCATAACCCGCTTCCATTCAGTCAGAAATGCTCTTGAGCGCATCCCTGAAGGAGCTCTTGTTGCAGTTCATGACGGAGTAAGGCCGCTTTTGAGCGTAGATCTTGTGCGCCGGATGTTCAGTGAAGCCGAAGATGTCGAGGCCCTTGTCCCTGTGACTCCATGCGTGGATACGATGAAGGTGCTCAGGAAGGTGAACGGGAAGGATGGAAGACAAACCCTTGAGGCCGTGCCCGGAGCGAAGGCGGACCGCGAATGCCTTTTCGGGGCACAGACTCCTCAGATTTTCCATTCGGAGCTTCTCAAGGCCGCCTATGCCCAGGCTTATGACACCACTTTCACCGATGACGGGTCCGTTGTTGAAAAATATGGAAAAAACCTCTCCTACACAATGGGGGAGAGGCTCAATATAAAAATCACGACACCCGATGACCTTGTTCTTGCGCGGGCCATCGAGCAGTGTAAGAGATAGTCCTATTCTTTCCTGCTCTTTCTTACAGAGGCAGAGAAACTTGTGCTCTGATAATCTTTAACCCAGACCTGACGCTCGATTGCCTGATCAAGGGAAATCTGTGTCTCGGTCTGCTGCACATAAGGGATTTTCTGGATGGTATTCAGGAGAATTTCCATCAGGTGGTCATGGTCAAAGCAGAAGAGCTTGATTAGAAGAGCGTATTTGCCTGTAACAAAATGACACTCCACAATCTCGGATATCCTTTTGAACGACTCGATTACTTCAGGATATTTGTTGGCTTCTGAAAGTGAAACACTTACGAATGCGCAGACATTGAGTCCGAGGGCCTGCGGCTTAACCAGCAGACGGGAACCTGTTATTACTCCGTTTGCTTCAAGTCTTTTCACTCTCTGGTGGATTGCTGCTCCTGATACTCCGCACTCTCTGGCTATTTCCAGAAAAGGCATCCTTGCATTTTTCACAAGGAATGACAGTATCTTCTGATCGATGCGGTCTAACTGATAATTTGACATAAATCAACCAATCATGTTTCACAAATAGCGAAACGAATCATTAAAATTTCACATTTTCGGATGCGAAATTAATCAATTTATGTAAAATTTCAAATATTTCGATAGGAAAAATAACAGTTTGAAAGATTATTTGCGCCTTTTCTTTCGTCCTGTAGGTTCGGAATTCTCAATTATCTGCTTGCACTGCTCTTCGGTAAGGGTGGCGGCGTCCGTTCCTTTCGGAATCTTGTAGTTGGACCCGGCGTGCTTGATGTAAGGGCCGTAGTTTCCATCAATCACCTGGATGTCGCTGGCGGTGAATTCCGAGATGATGCCTCCCGTTTTCTTGTTGAGGCTGTCCTCGACAAGGCGGATGCAGGTGTCCAGATCGACTTTCAGCGGATCGACCCCTCGCGGAAGGGACACGTTCTTGTCACCATATTTGAGATATGGCCCGAAGCGGCCTTTGGTGCAAATTATGTCAATGCCATTGTAGCTTCCCACGTTGCGCGGAAGCTCGAACAGCTTGAGAGCTTCTTCGAGGGTGATGCTTTCAATCAGCTGGCCGGGAGCGAGGCTTGCATATTGCTTGTTTTCGCCATCTCCTTTCTGAACATAAGGACCATATTGTCCGAAACGAGCCACGAGCATCTGACCGTCTTTTGGGTCAACGCCGATTTCGCGGCTGACATGGCTGTATTCCTTGTTGTGGAGAGTCTCATCCACCTTGCTGTGGAACGGACCGTAAAACTTGGTGATAACACTGTTCCAGGCCATCTCACCGTTTGCAATGCGGTCGAAATCCTCCTCGACTCCGGCAGTGAAACCATAGTCGAGAATGGTAGGGAAATTCTTTGAAAGATAATCAGTTACAATGATTCCGATATCTTGCGGAAGAAGTCTTCCCTTTTCTGCACCCACGGTTTCGAATTTGTGTACCTGGGCAATCTTCCCGTCCTTGAGGCTCAGGTTGGTGACTTCGTGTTTCTCGCCGGCCTTGTCGCCTTTGATGACATATCCCCTGGCCTTGGTGAGGGTGGTGATTATCGATGCGTATGTCGAAGGGCGTCCGATTTCGAGCTCTTCGAGCTTCTTGATAAGCGAGGCCTCGGTGTAGCGTGAAGGTGCAGCGGTGAATTTGCAATCAGCATTTATCCCTTTTTCGAACATCTGCTGGCCGATGCTCATTTCAGGAAGGATAACCAGTTCGTCGTCCTGCTGAGGCTCGTCGCTGCTTTCCATGTAGAGCTTGAGGAATCCGTCAAAAAGCACCTGGCTCGCCTGGGCGATGAATTTTTCATCTCCGTTGCTGAAACCTATTTTTATGTCTGTGCGAAGAACCCTGGCATCAGCCATCTGGGATGCCACCGTACGTTTCCAGATGAGTTCGTAGAGTTTTTTCTCCTGAGGAGTGCCTTCAATGGTAGTGTTCTGGATGTAGGTCGGACGGATGGCCTCATGAGCTTCCTGGGCTCCTTTGGTCTTGGTCTTGTATTGTTTCGGCCTTGAGTATTCTGCTCCGAAGTTGTTGCAGATGAATTCTTTGGCCGTATTGATTGCGAGTGTCGAAAGATTGGTTGAGTCAGTACGCATGTAGGTGATGAGTCCGCTTTCGTAAAGTTTCTGGGCTATGCTCATGGTCTGACTGACCGAGAGCCTGAGCTTGCGTGCCGCCTCCTGCTGAAGGGTTGAGGTTGTGAAAGGTGGAGCCGGGAAGCGGTTTCCTTCCTTTTTGTCTATGCTTGCAACACTGAATCTTGCACCGATGCACCTTTTCAGGAGCTCGCGTGCAGTTTCAATGTCGGGAAGTTTCTTCTCTAGGGATGCCTTCACAAGAGTCTTCTGGGAAGTGCCTTCAGGGTTGAAGGTGGCCTCGACCTTATAATATTGCTGGCTCCTGAATTCCTGGATTTCTCTTTCCTTGTCTACAATCAGCCTCAGAGCAACGGACTGCACTCTTCCGGCTGAGAGTTTCGGCTGGATTTTCCTCCAAAGTACAGGAGAAAGTTCGAATCCCACCAGACGGTCAAGTACGCGGCGTGCCTGCTGGGCATTGACCAGGTCCATGTTGATTGCCCGCGGATTCTCGACGGCATTGAGGATGGCAGGTTTTGTAATCTCATGAAACACAATCCTTTTCGTATTCTCTTTCTTCAGTCCGAGAGTCTCGAACAAATGCCATGAAATGGCTTCTCCCTCGCGGTCTTCATCGGATGCAAGCCATACGGTCGTTGCTTCCTTTGCGGCCTTCTTCAGATCTGCCACAACTTTCTTTTTGTCCGCAGGGATTACATATTCCGGAGTGAAACCATGCTCCACATCTATGCTGAGCCCGCTTTCCTGCAGGTCCCTTATATGTCCGAAACTTGATTTCACGGTGAAATCCTTTCCGAGAAATTTCTGGATTGTCCCGGCTTTTGCCGGTGACTCTACGATTACAAGATTACTTTCCTTCATGCCTTTACCTTATATATTACCTATCTCAAGTTTCGCAAGGTCATAATTATCTGTGATTGTGAGATTTGTGCCTCTTGCGAAACTTCTCCCCCCCCGCACATTTCTCTATTAACGAGGACCTATCCCGTATCCCTTCCCCCGGGGAAGGGACTTACTATCGACCTAAAGGTCTCAAAATTCGGTAGTTTCGCTAAATGCGAAACTTAAATATTAAATTTCTCCTGCCGCTTTGGCGAAAGAATGTGCAAAGTAAGGAACAAACCGGGCAATTTTCCAAATTTTGTTGCTACTTTTGTGGTCTTGTTCATTAAAATTCGATAAAACACAGACAGAAATTAATAATTTATGACAGATAAGACTAAAAAAAGGATAATCAAATGGTTCTGGATTTTGTTCACGGTGCCGTTGACGGTGGTCATCATACTCATATTGTCAGTATGGTCATTTGCGGACATTCCCTCATTTGAGGAACTGGAGAATCCCGAGAGCAAGCTTGCCACCCAGGTAATAGCAGAAAACGGGGAAATCCTTACCACCTTCCACATCGAGAACCGTTCTTATGTAAGCTATAACGAACTCTCTGAACACCTTGTACATGCAGCGATCGCAACGGAAGACGTCAGGTTCTACAACCACTCCGGCATAGACTTCCAGAGTCTCGGCCGAGTGATGTTCAAAACCTTGCTCGGCGGAGACTCGAGCCAGGGAGGAGGAAGTACGATCACCCAGCAGCTTGCCAAGACGCTTTACCCGAGGGAAGACGTTTCAAGCCCAATCCCGGGCTTTTCGAAGGTGAAGATGGTGTGGGTGAAGCTGAAGGAATGGATAACTGCCGTGAAACTTGAGCGCAACTACACCAAGGACGAAATCATGGACATGTACATGAATGCCATCTTCTTCGGAAGCGGCGCCTATGGCATCAAGTCGGCCTCACAGACCTTCTTTGCAAAGAATCCCATAGACCTGACGGTTGAGGAAAGTGCCACCCTTGTCGGAATGGTCAACAAACCTACGAGGTACAATCCTGTGCTGAACCCGGAAAAATCCCTCACCCGCAGGAACTTCGTCATTTCACAGATGGCCAAGGCCGGATTCATCACGGAGGCGGAAAGGGATTCCATCCAGCAGATTCCAATTACACTGAACTATCAGGTACAGGATCACAATGCCGGCTTGGCTCCATATTTCAGGGATATGCTCCGCCGCACGATGAACGCAAAGGAGCCTAAACGTTCCTCTTACGCCCAGTATGAGGACTATGTGGTGGATTCGCTTCAGTGGGCAGATGACGCGTTCTATGGCTGGCTCAACAAAAACAAGAAGGCGGACGGCTCTTCCTACAACCTCGACAAGGATGGCCTGAGAATCTATACAACCATCAACTATAAAATGCAGAAATATGCGGAAGAGGCTGTGGCTGAGCATCTTGGAAAAGATCTTCAGAGGAGTTTCTGGAGGGATTTGCGCTGGAAGACCAACAAGCCTTTCTCTAACGACATCCCTAAGGAGACCATAGACCAGCTCATGAAGCAGGCCCGTCGCTGGAGCGACCGTTACCGCATTATGAAGAACAATGGCGCCTCAGAGTCGGAAATCCGCAAGAGCTTTACAGAAAAGACACAGATGAGGGTATTCTCATGGAACAGGAACGGATACATAGACACGGTCATGACTCCGGACGATTCCATCCGTTACTACAAGGCCCATCTCAGGGCGGCTTTCATGGCCATTGAACCTCATACCGGCCATGTCAAGGCCTATGTCGGCGGTCCGAACTACCGCTATTTCAAATATGACAATGTCCGTCAGGGCAAGCGTCAGGTCGGCTCTACGATAAAACCGTTCCTCTATACACTTGCAATGCAGGAAGGCATGTCCCCTTGCGACAAGGTCGTAAACGTACCGCAGACATTCATTGTCGGGGAAGATACCTGGACCCCGAAGAGTACCGACAAGGACGAGTGGATTGGCCAGACGGTGACTTTGAAATGGGGCCTCACCAAGAGTTCCAACAACATTTCGGCCTATCTTATGAAGCAGTATGGGCCCGAGGCAATGGTTGAGATGATGAGGAAGATGGGTGTGGGCAGCTATCTCGACCCCGTTAATCCTCTGTGTGTCGGGTCAGCCGACCTGAACGTTTACGAAATGGTATCTGCATACAACACCTTCCCGTCACGCGGAGTCTATGTAAGCCCGATTTTCGTCACAAGGATAGAAGACAGCATGGGCAACGTTCTCGGCGAGTTCAACAACCGCAAGAGGGAAGCCATCAGCGAGTACACGGCCTACCTTATGGCAAACCTGATGCAGGGCGTCGTGAACAGCGGTACCGGTATCCGTCTGAGGGTCAAATACGGGCTCAAGGGCGAAATTGCCGGAAAGACCGGCACCACAAACGACCAGTCTGACGGATGGTTCATAGGATATACTCCTTCGCTTACGGCCGGAGTCTGGGTAGGCGCCGAGGACAGGCAGGTGCATTTCGAGTCGCTTTCTCTTGGCGGAGGTTCGAACATGGCGCTTCCTATCTGGGGTATTTTCATGCAGAAATGCCGTGCTGATGCTTCTTTGGGCATGGATGAGAACGAGCGTTTCGTAGCTCCTCCGGGAATCGCCCTGAACCTGGACTGTGACGGCAGTGATGCCGATGCTTCGTCCAAGGCTGAAGACGAGGATGATTATTTCTTTGAATAGACATGCCATTCCGAGCGAAACCACCCACATATCATTCCGAGCGAAGTCGAGGAATCTAACAAAATAAATAATAAACACAATGTCAAAGAAAGCAATAGCAGTAATATACGGCAGCGACTCTTCCGAGTGGGAAGTGGCATGCCGCAGCGGTGAATTCACAGCCTCCCGTATCGACGGAGCCAGATATGATATCTATGAGATTTTTGCCCGTTTTGGTCAGTGGTCTCTGGTGGCATACAGAAAACAGAATTCAATCAAGGTCCTGATACCGGAAGGCAGTCGTCCTCAGATTGACAAGACTGACTTTTCCGTCGTTCTTGACGGCGAAAAAATCAAGTTCGACTATGCCTACATCATGCAGCATGGAACTCCGGGCGAGAACGGAAAGATGCAGGGCTATCTTGAGATGCTCGGGGTGCCTCACAGCGGTTGCAATGCCTTTGTCGCGGCCATGACTTTTGACAAGTATTCATGCAAGAGCTATCTCAAGGATGTGGATTTTGTGAAATGTGCCGATGACATCTTCATAAGAAAGGGCGATACGATGGAAGGGATGGCCCAGGCTGCAGTGGACCGACTCGGTCTCCCTATGTTCGTGAAGCCAACCGACGGAGGCAGCAGTTTCGGCGTTACGAAGGTGAAGACTCCGGAAGATTTTGACAAGGCTGTAGAATATGCCTTTTCGGAGGGAGACATGATCATGGCGGAAGCCGCGATTGTCGGCAGAGAACTTACCTGTGCTGTGTATTTTGATGGAACTCAACATGTTGCGCTTCCGGTTATCGAGATTATTTCAGAAAATGAATTCTTCGACTACGAGGCAAAATACAACGGACACAGCCGTGAGGTGTGCCCTGCGGAAATTCCTGATTCTCTGCGTGAGAACATTCAGGAAACCTCGAAGAAGATTTACGCCCACCTTGGATGCGCCGGACTCGTACGAGTGGATTATATCTGCGCCGAGGACGGCCTCTATTTCCTTGAGGTCAATACGATTCCAGGCATGACTGCTGCTTCGCTCGTGCCTAAGATGGTCCGGACAGCCGGAATTGATATGACGGATTTCCTTACCACCATTATTGAAAATTCATAGATGATGCTGCTCAGGGAGCTTATCAGGAACGCGGAAGACACCCTCAGGCAGGTATATCCCGAAAGGGAGGCCCGTCAGATGGTGTTTTCTCTGTTGGAGCACCATCTGGGCACGAAGCCTCACACTCATATCATTGAGCCGCAGTATCAGGTGGCCGAAGATGACTTTGCCGTCGTAATGAAGAGTCTCGAAAGGCTTGCGGCGGAGGAGCCACTTCAGTATGTCATCAATCAGGCCTGGTTCTATGGCCGGGCTTTTCGGGTTGCTCCTGATGTCCTCATCCCGCGTCCTGAGACGGAATTGCTTTGCCGCGAGGCCCTTGATGAGGTTCGCAGGCGCGGATTCGGGGATAATGTCTCCGTTCTGGATCTGTGCACCGGCAGCGGTTGCATTGCCTGGACCATGGCCCTGGAACTTCCCGCAAGCCGGGTGTTTGCTGCGGATATCTCCGAGGCTGCGCTTGAGGTTGCATCGTCGCAGGGGCTGTCTGAGGCTGGGCCGGAATTTTTCAAGGCGGATGTCCTTCGGGAAGATCTCGGCAGACAGATTGCAGATGTCGGGGCAGGCGTTCCTGAAAAATTCGATATCATCTTGAGCAATCCTCCATACGTAAGGGAGAGCGAAAAGGCACTGATGCGGCACAATGTCCTGGACTGGGAGCCTTCCCTTGCGCTGTTTGTCCCGGATTCCGACCCTCTGAAATTCTACAGGGCACTCTCCCGTCACGCTTCTGCACTGCTCTCTGAAAATGGATTCGGAATTGTGGAAATCAATGAAGCTTTCGGGGAAGAAACTGCGGAACTTTTCACTGGTGCAGGTTTCCGCTGTACCATTATCCCGGACCTCTCCGGCCGCCCCCGCCACATTAAATTCGTCCCGGTTGCTAAGTAGTTGTCGGAAGGGTCCGCCAGAGTTCCGCTTCGCTCCATCCACCCTTCGGGAGCCGCTCACGAGGCCGCGGCCGGCCACGCTCTGGCGGACCCTTCCGACAACGCAACGGCACGTAAGGTGGTGTGAGAGGTCGGAAAACGAAAGTAGGAAGAAAACTTTCGTTTTCCTCCTACTCGATTGTCGGGGTACTGTGACTCGAACACAGGACCCTCTGGTCCCAAACCAGATGCGCTAGCCAACTGCGCCACACCCCGAATATGTTTCCCTCAAATGGGACTGCAAATATAGGGTGTTTTTTTTAATCTGCAAAATTTTTTACGAAATTTTATGCATTTTAGTGCGCATGACCGTTCGGAACAGCCTCGAACTCATACGGAAACTTCCGGCTACAGCAGATTCGTCCATCCAAGACTCTCCGGAGCAATCTCTTCGAGGAAGTGAAGGATATGGTATCCGCGCCCGCTCTTGTCAGTATAATCCGTACATGTTGTAGGGCAGAAATAGAACGGCGTTCCTTTGCTTATCTTGTTTTGAGTAAGGTCTGAACTTGCCCCCATGTCGTGTACATTGTACCTTGGAGCATACAGGCTATTGTTATTAAAATTGGTATTATACCCCAGCATCATGTTCTTCAGGCTTGTATCACTGAGAGGGGATTCCCTTCCCGGCAGCAGGACTGCCCTGTAAATCATGGCGCCTATACCCCTTCTGTATCCGTATGGTTCTCCACACACTATGGTCCGGTCACCAGCCTTGTTGTCGAAGACGGAATTAAGCAGGTGAACATCAGCATCTATTCCATCAGCCACTGAAGGGCGGATTAAATCAAGCCCGTTGAAACGGTTCTGTCTTTGTTCTACTCCAGTTTTCATGGCATTGAGTACATATACCCCGCCAACAGGATGGAGGAAATCTACGCTTACATCCATATAATATATATAGGAATGGGTTTCTCTCAACTGGTACGTTGTCAGCAGGTTTTGATATATGGCTGCAAATGAAGGATAGGATGACGAAGGTTTATACGCCCCGTCCTGATACCGGATGTCAGCCGAAGCTCCGATTGCAGCATGAACGTAGATATCAATAGTGCCGCATTTTTTTGATATCTTTTCTCCTGAATGTCTGTTTTTGACAGTGACGAATAGGTCGTGTGTTCCTGCACTGTGTTTTGTTGCAAGACTAATCTGTTTCTGATCAATCCGAAACTCCGCACCGCTTGAAAACTCCGAAGATTCTTTCCATTGGATTGAATATACTTCACAATTATTGCAGAATTTCCCAAGTCCCTGTGGAACCATCTCTGCCCCAATCTGTGCAGTCGCTGCATTTGGAACAGGCGCTTCATAGGAGCCGGTCTGATTCTCTACGGCATTTTCCAAAAAGTAATTGCGAACCTTTTCATGAATATTGGCACCGATAAGCATGGTATAGTCATCAATCCGGCCATATTCCTGCAGCAGTCTTATTCCAATAAAAGGGTCTGTGACATGCACGGGCAGCAGCACCGTCTCAACATCGGGGCAGTTTGGCGCATAGACTTCGAACATAGTTGTATTTCCCACAGGGAGAAGATTCCCGGATTCGTCGTAAAGTTGTCTGACATGCATTCTCAGCCTTGATTCAGAATCTTCTGCATCAAGCCAGAAAGGACAGTCCCTGATTGCGACTTTCAGTTTGCTGCGCATGACATTGCCATTGATGTTGGACAAGGCTGTGCCGTTTTTGTCCGCATAATGGAAGGGGGCTGAAACATCTGTCCCATCCGGGTTTACGATAGGCGTGCTCCCGCTGAAAACTAAGCGGGGGGCCTGGATGTTGAGGTTCAAGGTCATAGTCTGGCTTCCATCACAGTTGGAGATGACAAGGTTTGTGGTGCCGGCACCTAGTGCCGTGACTCTCAGGGAATTGTCGCTTTCAATCTGAACGTTCACTATTCCGCTGTCAAACCCTGTGGCCTTTACAGGGAGTTTATCCAAAGGGACACCTCCGATGGACAGAATACCTTCCTGGGCGACATATATAGGACAGTCAATCCATGTCGAGGTCATGGCTCCCAGTTCTGCAATGGTGATGTATGCAGTATCGTATATGCTTCCGTCCCAGGATTCGACGCGAAGAGGGAATGTATTGCCCACTATGGCGTTTTCAGAAGCGGAAAACTTGAAACAATAGTCCTTGTATCCGTTCGGACCGGTGACAAGTGTGTTCTTGTCTATGGTATATGTGAGTCCGGAGGTCTCCATTGACTCGTCATCGAATTTATGATTCCATTCATCAGGCCGGGTGTATGAATTTTCTCCCGAAGAAAACAACGGGTTATAGTGCACCATCACATCCTTTGTCTGTCCTTTGTAAATCACATTCGTCCTTTCCCGAAATTTCAATGTTCTGGTGTCTTTCCAGTTTTCGCCTCTGCTCATCTTCCAGCTGCTGACAAAGAAACCGTCTTCCGTGAAGTCCAGTGTCAGATGGTAGTGACAGTTCCTGACAAGGCTGAAATCGGTGGTGCTGTCCGAACCGAGATAGTATTTGTATGTCACATCTCCATGATAGCCCAGACCTATATTGGTTTTTGTCGCCTTGAATTCCAGATATGTGCACAGGAGAGAATAGTCCCTGCCCCCGACAGACGAGATGTTTTCCGGAACCTTGTCGTAGGGATTAGTATTGCCAGCAAGAAGCTGTCCCTGAACATTTTCCGGGACATAGAAGACAATTGTCGTGTCCCTGAAAAATCCAGGCCCCGGTCCGAGTTGCGCTTGTGTGAGATGTCCTTTATATTCGGACCTGTTAT
This sequence comes from uncultured Bacteroidales bacterium, assembly GCA_945827785.1. Lineage (GTDB taxonomy): Bacteria > Bacteroidota > Bacteroidia > Bacteroidales > UBA932 > Cryptobacteroides. The sequence goes on from CALZOR010000035.1 coordinate 15,181, forward strand.
TCAGGTCTGCATGATAGTCCGATTCTTCCAGAATGTCGTTTTGTGAACCGGCCCTGCTTCCTGAAGTTGAAAATGGGTGAATCCTGCTGTTTGCCTGCCTGAGATATAGACTTTGGTTGCACATGTTATAGTTGATGTCAGAAGTCATTGAGGTGTTCTTCAGGCTGTTATGGGTTATGCGTATGGATAGTTTTGCAAACAGTCTATCGAGCGTGATGGTTTGTATATCGGTGGAATAATCTATCCCTTCAAGCTTTCCACACATAGGGATGCCGGAAGAGTCAACCTCGGAATAACTGCCGATTGTCCAGGATAGCCTGCTCAGGTCCGCCTCTTTTTCCGGCAGTTCCGCCCTCATATCACCCATGTTGGCAAGTGCGACCAAATCCACGGGATTCCCCTTCACGACGGATAACGTCATATCGGTAAAATCATTCTGATAATGTCTGACATCTCTCAGCAGCCCGTCTCTATCATAGGCTGCAAGGGTGATTTCCGTGATTCTGTTTTCAATGTCATCACTGACAAGCATGCTTTTGGTGACAATCTGCGTCTGGTCAGAGACTCTTACATTAATCCTGATAAATTCTTCATCAGTTTCCTGGACGATGACCGGATCGTTGTTTCCCACGGCATCCTCCACCTCTTTTGTGCATGATGTGATGCACAGTGCAGCAATAATCTGCGTCAATGTCCATATAATCCTTTTCATAACATAAAAATTTAAATACCCGACAAAGTTCCGAAGGATTATCCATTGACTGAATTATTCACGCGATAATTTGCAAAAAAGGCATCTGATGCATCTGTATAGCCGTTTTTCAAAGGTCAAATTTCTCAAAAATGCAGCATTTCCCGTGTATTTCAGACCACCCCTCTCTTGTGGAAACCGAAAAAACACTACCTTTGGACAGCTAAACACTCAGAGATGGAGAAAATGATACATGCGCGTTCAATTGAGAAATCCTTCGGGAATCTGAAAGTTCTGAAGGGGATAGATCTGGACATAGAGAAGTCGGAGGTAGTGTCAATCATGGGGGCCTCGGGAGCCGGCAAGTCAACCTTGCTTCAGATTCTCGGGACCTTGTCAACCCCTGATGCCGGTACTCTTGAAATAGATGGTACCCAGGTGCTCTCCCTTCGTCCGAAAGCCCTGTCGGAGTTCAGGAACAGAAGGATAGGCTTTGTTTTCCAGTTTCATCATCTGCTTCCGGAATTCACGGCAATCGAGAATGTGATGATTCCCGCCTTCATCGCCGGACGCAGCCGCAAGGATGCCCACGCGGCCGCTGCTGCCCTTCTTGACGATCTGGGTCTGTCTGCTCGTGTCGGACACAAGCCTTCCCAGCTCTCAGGCGGTGAGCAGCAAAGAGTTGCGATAGCCAGGGCCCTGATCAACAACCCGGCCGTCCTTTTCGCCGACGAGCCCTCCGGCAACCTCGACAGCCGTACCAAGGAGGAACTGCACAAATTGTTCTTTACGCTTCGAGACAGATTCGGCCAGACAATCGTGATTGTCACCCACGATCCGTCACTTGCCGCAATGTCTGACCGTACCCTGTTCATGCGTGACGGCGTTTTTACCGACCCGGAGTAATGAGCACGTTCAATTTCAAACATTTTTCGGTGACCAATGAGAAGTCCGCGATGAAGGTAAATACCGACGGTGTTCTTCTTGGCGCCGCCATGACCATCCTGCCCTCTGACAGGACTTTTCTGGATATAGGTACCGGGACAGGGACCGTTGCCCTGATGGCAGCCCAAAGAATATCAGCTCTCCGTACGGGTTCGGACCATGGAGAGGGCACGAACTGCGAGAGTGGGGAAAAGGTCAATATACAGGCAGTTGAGATAGACAAGGATTCGGCAGAGGAGGCTGAAATGAATTTCAGGTCTTCTCCGTGGCCCGGCATCCTCCATGTAATCAATTGTCCCTTTGATATTTATGCGGATGAGCATGATATTTCCTTCGATCTGATTTTTGCCAATCCTCCATATTTTGACCTTTCGCTGCTTGCTCCGTCTGAGCGCCGTTGCAATGCCCGTCACACATGCTCCGGGCTGTCATTCCGTGAGATTCTTGAATTTGCATCGACCCATCTTTCTGCGAACGGCCGTGTTTCGATTGTGCTGCCTGCCGATCAGGAGAAGCACCTCTGCCGCCATGCCCGCATGTGCGGACTGTTTTTATCTAAGATTTTGAGAATCAGGACAGTGCCCCGCAAAGCTCCGGGAAGGATTGTCGCTGAGTTTGTAAAATATCGTCCCGATTCAGCAGAGGAAGCCCTGCTTACAATACAAGATGAGGGAAAATATACTCAAGAGTATCTTTCCCTCAC
>CALZOR010000036.1 GCA_945827785.1 uncultured Bacteroidales bacterium
CCGCTTGCGAAACTTCTTCCCCACGCACATTTCCCTGTTAACGAGGACCCATCCCTAAATCCCTTCCCCCGGGGACTGCTTGCTGCAAAAGTCCTCTGGACTATTTGCTTATCGCAAGCGACCTACTATCGACCTAAAGGTCTCAAAATTCGGTAGTTTCGCAACATGCGAAACTCAAATTAACCATACGAACCAAATATACAGAATTTTCAAATGAAAAACAAATCTCATGAGTTTCCTCAGGAAAATTCATATCTTTGCAGGGTTTATTGAATCAGGACACAATGAGAATTGCTGAAGAATACAGGGGATTGGGAGGGGCTGAAATATGGGACATTGTCGTGGATTATGTGGAAAGACACAGAAGCGTGACGACGGTGACCGGAATCAGGCTCAGCGCAACATTTGTCGGCAGTTGCATTTTCATCAAGGGAGGTACCCCAGGGACCAAGCGTGCCGACAAGGGGGAATACCTCACGGGCAAGGACTTTGTCGCTGCCTATGATATTGTGAAAGACTGGAATGAAATCAATACCGGGAATGTCAAACCTTATATAAAAAGGCAGCAGACACCTTTCATTGCCCTGCTCCACTGTGCAGGCGTCCTCATCTGACAAATCCATCATTAAAGGGAACGAAAAATCATCAGTCATGACAACAAAGAAAAAGATTATTTCCATCACAGGTGCCATCTTCGCACTGGCTCTGGCACTGTTCATCTATTTCAAATTCTACTTCGTATTCGGAGAAGGAGTGAAGGCCGGAGAACTCAACTTCGTGGTTTACAAGGGCTATGTATTCAAGACTTATGAAGGCAGGGCCATCCAGGCAGGATTTGCAAAGAACAAAGGTACGGCCACACAGACAGTCCAGTCGTATGAATTCGACTTTTCAATCACCGACCAGGCCATAGCAGACTCTCTTATGAGATGCGGAGGCCGGACAGTCGAGCTCCACTACAAGGAATACCTTGGAACACTCCCATGGAGAGGAAAACAGAAATACATCGTTGACCGCATCGTATCTGTCAGATAAATCCTTAGAAACATGAACAAAAGACTTATCATCTTGGGTGCCCTGTGCTCAGGTTTATTTATGAGTGCGGCATTGTCGGCCCAAGAGCCGCTCGTACGCAAGGCAAACTCCCCTGAAGGAAAACTCATGACCATGGAGGAGGCTGTGTGGCTGAGGAATCTCACACCTGCAATGGAAAGATTCAGCTTCAACGAATCTGAGGCGGAGTATCCCATGGCATTCACGCAGGGGAACAACCTCTATGTGCGCCGCGACAGCACATCGGCAATCGACACAATCACCCGCCTTAGCGACAGGAACTTTGTCGCCGGGCAGACGGTCAGCCGCAACGAATTCGGGATAGAAGGAGGCATATTCTGGTCACCGGACAAAAGCATGCTTGCATATTATATAAAGGACGAAAGCAGGGTGACCGACTTCCCGCTTTTCGACATCACAAGCCGCACCGGAAGCACACAATACATCAAATATCCGATGGCAGGCATGGACTCGGAAAGGCTCAGCCTCAACATCTGGAACCCTTCCGACGGAACAACCTCAACCATAGACCATGTCAGCATCGCCACCAGCTGCGGCTGGGCGCGTCCCGAGGAAACATACATAACCAATGTATGCTGGTCTCCGGACGGCACCGTCCTCTATGCCCAACTTCTGGACCGGAGCCAGCGTCACAGTCTGCTCTGCGCATTCGGCACGAACGGCAACCTGCTGGATAAATATGGGAAGGGGGGCATAATCCTCAGCGAGGATAATGACAAATATGTTGAACCACTTGATCCTCTGTACTTTATAAAAGGACAGAAGGATATGTTCATCTACCGTACATCCAACAGGGACGGCTACCGCAGCCTCTATCTCTGCGACAACATGGGAAATATCAGCAGGATAACCAAGGTACCTGCCGATGTCGAATATATTGCCAATGACGGGAAATGGATATACTACACCTCAGCCGAAGTCTCCCCTATCGAGAACCACCTGTTCAGAATCGGGATAAGCAATCTGAAAAAAGGAGTGATGAAGGCAAAATACACCAGCCCCCAGAGACTTACGAATGAAAGCGGCTGGCACCACATCACGATGAACCGCTCCTGCACCCAGTTCGTTGACCACTATAGTTCGATTTGCGTGCCGAGAGTTCAGAACCTGTGCAATGCTGACGGAAGCCTTATCAGGAATATCTATACAGCCCAGGACCCCACCCTCGAATATTCATACGGGGAGATAACCCTCGGAAGCGTCAGGAGCGCCGACGGGAAATACGACAACTACTACAGGCTCATCAAGCCTGCGGATTTCGACCCGTCGAAGAAATATCCTCTTATTGTCTATGTCTATGGAGGTCCGCATTCACAGATGGTACGCAACACCTTCTGTGCAGAACTGCGCCGCTGGGAAATGTACATGGCCCAGAGAGGCTATATTGTCTATGTCCAGGACAACAGGGGCACTTCCAACAGAGGTCTGGACTACGAACAGGCAATCTGGGGACAGTGCGGTCAGGCCGAAATGGCCGACCAGATGGTCGGCGTGAGGGCTTTGATGGAATTGCCTTACATTGATACCGACAGAGTAGGAGTGCATGGATGGAGCTACGGCGGATTCATGACCATATCCCTGATAACCAACTATCCGGAGGTATTCAAAGTCGGTGTTGCCGGCGGTCCTGTCATTGACTGGAAGTGGTACGAAGTGATGTACGGTGAGAGATATATGGGTAATCCGGAAGAAAATGCTGACGGATATGCTAAGACCAGCCTCATCGCCAAGGCGAAGGACCTCAAAGGCAAGCTTCTCATCTGCCAGGGAGTCATAGACCCTGTCGTCGTCTGGGAGAACAGCCTGAGCTTTGTCAGGGAATGCGTGAAGAATAACGTGCAGGTGGACTATTTCCCATATCCGCGGGCCGAGCACAATGTCATGGGCAAGGACCGGGTTCATCTGATGGACAAGGTTTCGATTTATTTTAATGATTATTTATAAACGCCACACTATCATGTCGAGCGAAGTCGAGACATCTGACATATTATTATGAAATCCATAAAAGACATTTATAAAATAGGAAAAGGCCCGTCGAGCAGCCACACCATGGGCCCCTTCAAAGCTGTAAGGTCCTATCTTGAGCACCACCCCGATGCAGGCCATCTTCATGTAACCCTCTACGGTTCACTGGCAGCTACCGGACGCGGACACCTTACCGACGTGGCCATCAGGGAAGCTTACAGCACATGGAGATGGACGGACAAGGAAAGCATCGAAAGCAATTTCAGAAGGGCCGGTGACGTGGACATCGAATGGAGGCCGAAAGAGACACTCCCCTTCCATCCGAACGGGATGAAGATTGCCACGGTCAATTTCGACGGCGACCTCTATGACAAATGGACCTATTACAGCGTCGGAGGCGGAGACATCGTCTGCATGGACTGCGAAATTGACGGTGAGGCTGAAGAGGACATCTATTCCCTCAATACGATGTCTGAACTTCTGGACTGGTGCAACCATGAAGGCAAGGCTTATTGGGAATATGTTGATGAAATCGAGGGCAAGGGGCATGGTGTATGGGAACATCTTGAACTTGTCTGGAAAGTGATGTGCGAGGCTGTCGAAAGGGGCATCGACCAGGAAGGTTCCCTCCCCGGACCGCTGAAAATCAGGAGGAAGGCCTCAAGCTACTTCATAAGGGCCGAAGGCTACAGCGACGTCCTGCGAACCAGAGGGCTCATTTTCTCCTACGCTCTTGCAGTGAGTGAAGAAAACGCATGCGGAGGCACGATAGTGACCGCCCCGACCTGCGGATCATGCGGCGTCCTTCCGGGAGTCCTTTACCATGTGAAGAAAGTCTATGGGTTCAGCGACAAAAGAATAGTAAAGGCGCTTGCCACGGCAGCCCTCGTCGGAAACGTAGTCAAGCAGAATGCCTCGATATCCGGAGCGGAAGTCGGCTGTCAGGGAGAGGTCGGGGTGGCCTGTGCAATGGCGGCGGCAGCCGTAACCCAGCTGATGGGCGGAAGTCCTTCGCAGATTGAATATGCCGCCGAGATGGGTTTGGAACACCATCTGGGCCTGACCTGCGACCCTGTTTGCGGCCTTGTGCAGATTCCATGCATAGAAAGGAATGCCTATGCCGCTGCAAGGGCCCTTGACGCCAGCATCTATGCCCTGTACACCGATGGACGTCACCGCGTGTCATTCGACCAGGCTGTAAGGGTTATGAAGGAGACAGGAAAAGACCTCCCTTCGCTCTACAAGGAGACAGGAGAAGGAGGACTTGCCAAGGAACTTGAATAGGCTACTTTTTGGAAGAAGTCTTTTTCAGAAGCTCGTCAAGATTGAATCTCAGGCTGACCATCTGCTGGCAGCCTGAATATTTTTTATGAAAGTGGAAGACGGCTGCGATGCGTATGCTCAGATATGGGCCGATTTTCGGTTCCCAATATGCCTCAAGACGGTCGTAAGGTCCCCATCCTGAACTGCCGTCGTCGTGGATGCGGTAGAAAGGGTCTCCCATGTAGAGGAGGTTGCCGTATTTGGATCCCGATTCATCGATGCTGCTGTAATATGGCATCATGTCCGTGCCGTAAAAGAAACGGTTTCTGATTCCCGCGCCCCATTTCCTGACATCCGTATCTATCTGGAAACCGGATGGGAAGGTATATTTCCCGACAAACTTTCTGTCATTCTGTGCGCCCTGGAGCCAGTTCAAGGTAATGGAAAGTTCATCAAGAGGGACGGCTGGTCCGAGGTCAAATTTGAAATAAGGGTTCACAAGGATGTTGTCAACTACGCCTGCGGCCTGTCCCGAGCATGCAAAGTGGTAGAGATAAGCATGATAGCCCAGGGTAAAAAACTGTGCCAGCCTTCCATTTCCATTTGCGAAAAGCATGAAACGTTCACGGCTTTGATCTCCGTACATCCCCAGCCAGTCACACCCGATTTCAAAATCGGCAGCAGGGCGGTGGAAGTGCACAAGCAGTCCTTCGAGGTTGTTGTCATAGAATTTCAAGGAATCGCTGAAGAATGAAAGAGGCCATGAGTTTTCGGAGAATCTGCGGGGGAAAATGCCGGCAATCAGGGTAACGTCTGTCTTTTTCAACGACTTCTGCATTCTGTACCAGAGACTTACATCGTTCAGAAGCTTATATCTGTTTCCAGAGCCGAATTCCTTCATAACGTCCACCCCGAGCATGACGCGATGCTGCATGCCTCCCTTCTGCCTGACATCAAGCCCGACGGAAGGAGTCAGTCTGGCACCGAACAGGGTTGAAGAATTGGAGAAATTGCTTTTGTAGAACTCCCTGTTGTCGAAATACATTTCGAAATCGACATCATATGCAAAGCGTACTCTGCCACGTCCGTCATCCGAGGCATTAGCTACATAAGAAAATGAAATCAGGGCAAACAGATAAGTTATGAATTTCAATCTCATAGAATCTTCTCTTCAATTATCTTTCAAATATACTACTTTTTTTCTCAAACGTCGCGAGTGAAATCCCAGACACTTTAATTGCCATGATTTTTGCAAGGATGCATGAAGGCTGTGTCACTGGCCCCGTTGCAGGTGAGACAGTGGGGAGGGCACAGCATAACCGTTAATATATGTGTTATGAAACGTTTTATCATGTATGTCTGCACCCTTGCAGCAATAATCGTATTTGCGGGCAGCCACTATGCACACGCATGCACCGGAATAGCATTGAAAGCAGCGGACGGAAGCCGCATCGTGGCAAGAACCGTTGAATGGGCAAATGAAGCGATGAACTGCGGCTATGCCATTGTCCCGAGAGGGCATGTACAGAAATCATTCACGCCAGAAGGTGTCACAGGGCTTGAGTTCAAGGCGAGGTACGGCTATATCGGTATTTATACTGATTATGAGCAGTTTGTAGTGGAAGGTGTGAACGAAGCCGGGCTGTCTGCCGGGCTTTTCTTTTTCCCGGGATTCGGAGAATACCCTCAGTTTGACAAGAAAACCGAAGACCGCAGCATAAGCGACCTGCAGTTTGTCAGCTGGGTTCTGTCAAACTTCAGCAGCATAGAAGAGGTCAAGAAAGGAATCAAGGACATAAGGGTGATTTCAATGGACTCCAGAATCGGCACGGTGCACTGGAGGCTGAGCGAGCCGGGAGGCAGAATCGTCGTGCTTGAATACAAGAAGGGGGAACCGGTGTTCCATGAAAATCCGATTGGAACATTCACCAACTCCCCCGGCTTTGAATTCCATATCACAAATCTGCGCAACTACGTGAATCTGCATGCCGGAGCAGCTGAAAACCAGTTACTTGGGCAAGGAATCAAGCCCGAAAATCCGCTGGAACTCTCTCCTCTGGGAGGCGGAAGCGGAATGCTCGGACTCCCCGGAGACTTCACTCCCCCTTCACGATTTGTAAGGGCTGCATTCTTCAGCATGAGTGCCCCGATATTGCCTACTTCCTTTGAAATGGTTACTCAGGCATTCCATATCCTGAACAACTTCGACATTCCGGTAGGAGCGCAGCATAAGGCAGACCAGATTCCTCAGGGACTGCCGAGCGCAACGCAATTCACTGCCGTCACCGACCTCTCAACCCTGAGGCTCTACTACCGCACAGCCTGGAACCAGAACATACGCTGTCTGGACCTGAAGCGGATTGATTTCAGCAAGGTTGAATACAGAACCAATCCGCTTGATGCATGCAAAGTCCAGCCGGTTGAAATGATATTTCAGTGATATTCCTGAAATCCGGAGGGACGGTATTTACAGCGAAGAAATGACTTCGAGGACAGTGTCGGCAAGAGCAGACTTGACGCGGATGTGTTCCTTCACCGACTTGACAAAAGGATCCGCCTCAAAGACAGAACCGCGGACTTGCTCGAAGTCGCTTGCCCTCTGGGCCTCGTCACCGTCAGCTCCGAAGCTTGTCATCGCGCTGAGCGAGAACTCCTTGCCGGCATCGGCATAAACAAGATTGTCCAGCCCTGTCACTGATTCCTTCCAACGCGCAACAAGAGCGCAGAGTGTTTCTGCTGAAACCGTATTGAGATTGATTTTATAATAGGACTCAATGATATGGCTGGCCCATCTCCACTCATAGTCATAATATGCCTTGTGGAGAGAGGCAAAACGGTCATTCAGTGCATCCACATCTGTGATGATACCCTTTTCCACATCGTCCAGGAGGTCGCTCACAGCCTTTTTCGGCGCTATCATTCCGGAGAGGTCCACCCAGTCCCCATCTCCGTAGGCTGACTTCGGAACAAAATACTCCCTCAGTTCCTCAATGCTCTTTGCATTGGATGCCATTATCCTTGTAATCAATGAGTTGCCAAGGAACTTATCTATTGCCATCCCATAATATTTCAGTCCATTCAAAAGAGAAGACCTCTTAATCTTGCCGCTCTGGTAGGTGTAGGCATCGGAAGTTTCGCCTGAAACCTTCTGGAGATTTTTCAGGATGTCCACAGCCTTGAGCATTTTCTGGATGGTATAAGGGCTGAGGAGGTTGTAATTGATGCTGTCAAGCTTGTCCGGGTCCTTTCTCTTGTCCCTGCCAGGCCATTTCTTGGCATCTCGGATTGTGCCGACACTCTTGAGGTTGGCACCAGGCATGATGAACGAAGTGCTCTGTTGCTCAATAAGATAAGAGAACGGGAGATCCGAAGTGTCCTGATGGCTGACATGCCTTCCCATGACGAGAGAGAAAGCGCCGACCTTTGCAGGCCAGAGAATGTACGAGTCTGAAGAGGTCTTCGCTCCCCTCTCCATGATTCCCTGATGGATAGGACCAAGCTTATACATGTGGTTGCTCTGGTTAGAGCCCGAACCTGCATTCATGAACGAGAACATGCCCGCTATGAGCAGGGTAGATTTATGGTGGGTTACGGTATATGGACCCGCAAAAATTGCACAAGCCTCACCGTTCTCCCCCTGGCAGTTGCTGAAGAAAAGAGAATCAGATGCCGAATAGGTGTGACCGAGCTGGCAGGCCTGGCCGATGAAACATCTTGAGAATGTGACTCCGTCTTCTATGCTGGAGCCGCTGCAAATGATAAAGTCGTCGCCTATGACTCCCACTCCGATATGGACAGGAGCGTGAGCATTGCTGTTGATGCTGCCGTTCTTGAGCCTTGAAGCTCCTTCAATCTTGCAGCAGTCGCCGATTCTCACATTCTTGATATATCCAGTGTCGGCAATTATGACATTGTTTCCTATTGAACCGGTATCAGATGAGACCTTTGCAACATAGTCGGAAATCATCTTGCGAAGGGCCGAAACAAGCTCAGGACGATGTCTGTACAGGGCCATGATGTAGGCTGCCTGTGCAGAAAGCCTGTCATATATCATAACCTCTCGGCCTCCTGTTTCATTCAGTACCGCCGCCTCGACTCCGTTTCCGAAGCTGGATACACCATCCGTCAGGATAATGTCCACATTTTCGATAAAACAATCATTGCCAATCACATAGTTGGCAATATAATTCTTAACATTCTCAATGCAGCAGTCATCTCCGACAGTAACATTGTGAAGAGTTGTATGAAACAGGCCCGAATGCTTCTTCATACCTCCGGGAAGCGAAAATTCCTTATTGAATGCACCAAGGCGGATGTTTCCGGAGAAACGTGTATGATGCACATACTCAGGAGAAAAGCCCTCCCTTACTTCAATCTGCGACCAGTCTGAGCAGAAACACAGATTAGCCTTCAGAGCAGTTATCTCTTCCTGGCTCAATTTTCTGTAACTTATCATATATTCAATTCTTAGGTTAGTTATTTTTCAATAATTCTTCTGTCTGCATGCTGACCTGATCATAAGAGTAGCCGCGACCGAGACCGAAGCGCAGCAGTTTCAGCCGGCACTGAGGGTCATCCTTAAGGGAGCGATACTTGTTCTCAAGCAATTTCTGAAGCTTTAAGTCCGCCTTGTCCCGGTCTATGGAAGGAATGGCCGCATCAATTACTTCTGAAGCAACTCCCTTTGCAGCAAGCATATATCTAATCTTTGCAGGTCCCCATCCCTGAAGTGAAGATTTGTCGCGGACAAAAGCCTGCGAGAACCTGAGGTCATCCACATAACTCTCTTTTTCAAGCGTTTCAAGAATTCCCCTTGCAGCCTGCATATCGCCATCAAGCGCAGAGGAGGCCTTCTTCAGGATGTCTGCACTGCAATATTCCCGTCTTGAGCACAGCCGGCGAAGCCGGTCGGTCAGTTTCTGAACCGATATCTCTCCTGTTTTTTCCCCTTTGTCAGAAATCATAACCTGCACTCAAATAAATTCCTACCTTCTTCGTTATGTTTGACCAATGAACATCAAAGCTCAAAGGACCGAAGATTGAATTAAACGAATATTGCAGACCGGCACCGAAATGTCCGAGTTCCTTCGAAATGTATTCCCTGAACGTGTTGCAGTCACGTGCATAGTTCACAATTCCGGTAAGATAGTGGTTCTTTGCAAGGCGGAAGCGGAAATCAGTCCTGAATGTTGTCAGGATGTTCTTTGTCGCCGTGACATTGGTTATTCCTATGAATGGAATCTGCTGGTCCATATACCTTGATGCCAAACTTCCGCCTATCGCATTGAAATATGCAACTGGTATTTCCGACCCAAGGAGGAAACGGAAATTGAACGACGGGATGAAAGCAAAGAAATCACCTCCAGGAACGACAACCTTCGCCATGGCCTGACACTCGTGGAAGTTGTTGAATCTGTTCGGAAATCCGGCAAATACCCATGAATATGACAGCCCTGCCGAGAATCCCCTGGTCGGGAAATATCCATCATTGAAAGTATCGGCTCCCGCATTGACATACAATGAGATGAAGTCATTGGTCAACTGCTCGAAGTCATAGTCTCCGTCAATCTGTGAAGCCTTGATGTTCTTGATATTGAAAACATCGTTGCGGATACCCGCATTGAAAGCGAACAATTTCCAGTTCATATTGGAAAGGTAGATATTCTGAGAGCAGTTCAGGAAATTGAGGCTCAGGAGATTATCTCCAAGATTCAGCATGCTCATATCGGTCCATCTGACTGAAGCAGAAGCATTTACAGTAGGAAATTTCGGAGCGTCGAACGACCAGCGCAAGGTGCAGTACGGGTTGGAACTGATTTTTCCTGTCAGATCGAGAGTGTGTCCGTGAAGTTTATGCGTGAACAGGCCTATATTCAGTAGGATGGAAACGATTTCCTCCGTATCTGCCCTGATTCCGAGCCCAAACTGGTGGATAGGGCCCTGACGGCAGTCAAGTTGGAGCCTGAAGGGGCCTTCCTTTCCCAGAAGACGATATGTCACATAATCGTAAGTATTTGTGCCATAGATTTCTGCAACCATTCTATCCAATTCCGAAGAAGTAATCTTCTGACCATTGTGCAAGTGCATCTTCTCCATCAGGAGGGCCTTCTCCTTTGGAAGGAGTCCTGCAATTTCAACATTTGAAATCGAAATGGTGTCTCTCCGGAAATAGACGGCAGGAGGGTTGCTATTCTTCACATATTTCTTCTTTGTCTTTTGGGCGACAATCCTCAGAAGCGAATCCTGAGCAACGGCAGCCCTATATCCCCTGACGATAATTGTATCTATGTTCTCCGGTGAGAAACTCATCATGTTGAATTCCTTCAAATCAGGTTTAATCTTCACATCAGGAACATTCACGTTCTTCTCGAAAGAGTCCATGCCGAGCATGTCAATACCCTGGCTAATAATGTCCGCCAGGTTGTTGACCTGTGAATATGTCTTCCTTTGCTGGGAAAGATCGACTCCTATTATGATGTCCGCTCCCATCTGACGGGCAAGGGAAGTCGGATAGTTGTCCCTCATGCCCCCATCAACCAAGACCATGCCGTCAACCCTGACCGGAGCAAAGATTCCGGGGATGGACATTGTAGAACGCAGAGCATCATTTATTCGCCCGCTGTGCCAGACCTTGGCCTTCCCGGAAACCAGGTCCGATGCCACACAGGCAAATGGAACAGGGAAATCGGAAAAGTCCGTAGAATCCTGATAGCCAACCGTTAGCGAACTAATCAGGTTGTTCACCTGCTGTCCGAAAATCAAGCCGGAAGGAAGGCTTCCAAGCAGGTTGTTCTTGATGAAATTCCCACCGTTGTCGCTGTCGGCTCCAAGATGGAGGGTTTCCCTTTTCTGTGCCGCCATATCATACCGGAACTCATCTTCCTTCATCATCTTATAATATTCCTTGTCGTGAAAGAATGGAATGGAAAGGATGAATTTTTCCCTGTATTTCATGGTCTCATAGGAAATATATTCTCTTGGCTGACGGTCTGAGAGCATCAGATCCCAGTCAATGCTCCTTATGATAGTATCCATCTGGTCCGTTGTATATCCCAAGGAATAAATTCCACCGACAAGTCCTCCCATACTGGTTCCGAGGACCATATCTATCGGTATATCAAGGGATTCCAAATATTTAATGACACCCAGATGGGCAGCACCCTTGGCACCACCTCCGCTCAGTACCAAGGCAACGGTAGGCCTCACCTTCCTGATTTTTGCCATCTTCGCCTTCATCCGGACAACGGCAGCGGAATCTGCAGCCGGATCTATCCCATAGGCATCGGACAAGACAGGGAAGGCGGTCATAGTTAAAGCAGCAAACAATATGTTGCATATCAGGCGTTTCATAGGCACAAAAATTATGATTTATGTTCCCCCGCAAGCATGCCACAGGCAGCAAGAATATCCTCTCCCCGAGAGGCTCGTATCGTCGTGGTGATTCCGGAGTTGTTCATCCTTTTCTTGAAATTTTCAATAATCAGATCTGAAGAAGTCCCATAAGGAAAATCAGGAATCTTATGGAACCGGATAAGGTTCACCCTGCACTCCAGCCCCTTCAGCATTCTTGAGAGGGCATCTGCATGGGCCTGGGTGTCGTTGAAACCGGCAAACATGGTGTATTCAAAACTTACACGTCTCTGCCCCGTGAAGTCATACTGCCGGATAAGTGCCAGAACATCAGCAATCTGCCATGATTTCTGGACAGGCATCATCTCCAGACGCTCATCGGGGAAAGGATCGTGGAGGCTGACTGCCAGATGGCATTTGCACTCGTCAAGATATCTTTTCAGATTCGGAAGCACACCTATGGTCGATACGGTGATTCTTTTGGGGCTCCATGCGAATCCCCAGTCCGCAGTAAGGATTTCAATCGCCCTCATGACATTGTCATAATTGTCAAGAGGCTCCCCCATTCCCATGAAAACGGCATTGGTCAGACGGTCGGATTCATCTACGCTGATGAACTGGGAAATAATGTCGGCAGCCGAGAGGTTTCCATGAAATCCCTGCCGGCCTGTCATGCAGAAGCGACATCCCATCTTGCATCCGGACTGACTTGACACACAGAGAGTTGCCCTGTCATCATCGGGAATCATCACGGCCTCGATTGCACCATCCTCAAGCTTTACGTCTTCCCGGCCGCTGCAAGATGCATTCAGGGCACGGGTATGGGCGCAACTGACTGGGAAAAGATATTTTTTTGTCCCGTCGGAAGACGATTGAAGATGGGAGTACCTCACCAGACCAACCTCATACTTCTGCTGGAGCTTTTCCCGCGCCGCCTTCGAAAGGTCGGTCATCTGCTCGATTGAACCTGCTTTCTTGACATACAGCCATCTTGCAATCTGCTTTGCCGTATATGACGGAAGGCCCTCCTCAGCGGCGAGTGCCTTGAGTTCCTCCAGATTTTTTCCCAATAATTTTATTTTCATGCCCAGATTGTTCATAATTGTAAAGATGCAAAAATAATGAAAAATAATGCATACCTATCAGGTTTTTTGATTACTTTTGTTCCGATACTGCTGTAGAAAAACAGCAGATTTTACATAACCAATTAATTTTTACATTTATGGCTAAAGAAGAAGTACAGGGAAGTACCGAAGTCAATGCGGCAAAACTCAAAGCATTGCAGGCGACGATTGACAAGATTGAGAAAGATTACGGCAAAGGTACGATCATGAAGTTAGGAGATCAGCCAAAATGGGAGGTTTCAGTCATCCCGAGCGGTTCTATAGCTCTTGACGCAGCTCTCGGCATCGGAGGTTACCCTCGTGGAAGAGTAATTGAAATCTATGGACCGGAGTCCAGCGGAAAGACCACCCTTGCCATCCATGCGATTGCACAGGCACAGAAACAAGGAGGCATTGCGGCAATCATTGACGCGGAGCATGCCTTTGACCGAACCTATGCAAAAAATCTCGGAGTGGATCTTGATACTCTGCTCATTTCCCAGCCGGACAACGGCGAGCAGGCTCTGGAAATTGCAGATAACCTCATCCGTTCGGGTGCAATCGACATCATTGTAATCGACTCAGTTGCAGCCCTCACTCCGAAGGCTGAAATCGAAGGCGAAATGGGCGACTCGAAGATGGGACTTCAGGCAAGGCTCATGAGCCAGGCCCTCAGGAAACTGACGGCAAACATCAGCAAGACAAACACTTGCTGCATCTTCATCAACCAGCTCAGGGACAAGATCGGTGTCATGTTCGGCAATCCGGAGACCACTACCGGAGGCAACGCGCTCAAGTTTTATGCTTCAGTACGCGTGGACGTACGCAGGACCACCCAGATCAAGGACGGTGACGAAGCTCTCGGAAACCGCACGAAAGTGAAGATTGTGAAGAACAAGATGGCTCCTCCTTTCAAGAAAGCCGAGTTTGACATTGTATTCGGAGAAGGTATTTCCCATGTGGGAGAGGTAATCGACCTTGGAGTCGAGTATGACATCATCAAGAAGAGCGGCTCATGGTTCAGTTACGGTGACAGCAAGCTTGCTCAGGGAAGAGAGGCTGTAAAACAGCTGCTTACCGATAATGTCGAGCTTTGTGACGAAATAGAAAGCAAGATTCGCGAGGTCCTTAAAAACGTTCAAGACTAAATGAAATTCTTTAAAGAACTATTAATTATGACAGCCGGCTTGCTCGTAGGAGCAGCGGCTGTCTATTACTTTCTGATTCCCAGCAAAATTGTAATCGGCACGATTTCCGGCCTTGCCATGGTGCTGAACTCACTGATTCCCGCAATCAAGGTTTCTCAATTCGTGCTCATGCTGAATGTTGTCCTGGTCATTGCGGCAGTTTTCATCGTAGGAAAGGAATTTGGCGTCAAATCCATTGTTGCATCAATCTTCCTCGGACCGGCCATAGACCTTTGTGAGTGGATATATCCATATTCAAAGTTTCTGGAGCCCGGCCAGACAAGTGTCATGGGCGACCCATGGTTCGACCTGTGCTGCTTCGTACTGATGCTGAGTGCTTCGCAGGCATTTCTGTTCAGAATCAATGCTTCGACGGGAGGTCTGGACATTGTTGCAATGATAATCAGCAAACTCACGCATATAGAAATAGGCACATGCGTTTCCGTTGCCGGCATAGTTGTATGTCTCACAGCATTTTCCATCCCGGGAAATACATTCAGGATGGTCGTCATCGGCATCATAGGGACCTGGCTTAACGGCCTTGCCATCGACTATTTCATGTCGAGCCTCAACAGGCGCAAGCGTGTCTGCATCGTGTCTAAGGAAAATGAAACCATCAGAAAATTCATTATAGAGAATCTGGTCCGGGGCTGCACCCTTTATGAAATCAAAGGAGGCTACTCAGGAGACCCCGGAGTTGAGATTCAGGCTCTTCTAACCCAGCATGAGTACGGGCGTCTGATGGAATTCATCGAGAAAAATCATATCCAGGCATTCATCACAGCCGGAAACTGCAGCGAAATACATGGGAATTGGTTCCAGCACAAGCTGCAGCGGGAGATTGCCAGACAAAAAAATTAATTAATCTCCGTCTGCCGGATCATCATCCCCGTTAGAATACTGAGATATATTGTCGTCTGGCAAGCTTTCTGAGTCGTCGCTACCTCCGTCAGAATCATCGGCATCCTCACCGTCGAGCCAGCGCTCGATATCCTCTGCATCATCAGTTTTCACTTTTATCTTCACGAGATATATTGCGTCCGGAATTTCCACGGTCACAGCATAGAAACTCGTCCCGTCCGGTTTATCATATTTCATAAGATCCGGGAAATAATCATTGAATCCCTTTGGATATTTCTCTGCAAATGCGGCTGCCAACTCCTCTGACATATTTTCATAGCTGATCACCGCTCTCCTCTTAGGTGTTGTTACCATAGTTCAGTTATCTAAGTATTTCTTTTAGTATCTTGCTGAGGAATTTTCCAATTCCTAAAATGTGGGTGCAAGTGTAGAACATTTTTTTGAATTGAGCAACAGTGGAGATATTATTTTTAATTATTTTTGCACCGCTATGGGAGAAAACACATACATGATACCTACCTCTGTCAAGGAGGTCAAGGCTCTTGGGTGGGACTACATCGACGTAATCCTCTTCAGCGGTGACGCGTTCATAGACCATCCATCCTTCGGCAGTGCAGTGATAGCCAGATGGTTGCAGAAATTTGGCTATCGTGTTGCCGTCGTTCCCCAGCCGAACTGGAGAGACGATCTTAGAGATTTCCGGAAACTTGGGGCTCCAAGGCTGTACTTCGGAGTGAATGCAGGGGCTATGGACTCCATGGTAAACCATTATACAGCGTCAAAACGTCTGCGCAGCGATGATGCATACACTCCTGAAGGCCGTGCGGGCCAGAGGCCGGACTATGCTGTGACGGTATATACGAAGATTCTGAAACAGATCTGGCCGGAAGTTCCTGTTGTCATCGGCGGAATCGAAGCCTCGCTCAGAAGGCTTACCCATTACGACTACTGGCAGGATGCTCTCAAGCCATCGATTCTTGTTGACAGCGGAGCAGACTGGCTGATATACGGGATGGGAGAAAGACCGATTCTGGAACTTACAAGAGCGATTGAAAGCAGGAGGAACATGTCAGACATAAGACGTATTCCACAGATCGGCTTCCTTATGGGCGGCAAATGTCCGCTTCAGGATGCCGTTTACCTGAATTCCTTCGAGCGTTGCTGCAAAGACAAGACCGCATTTGCGGAGAACTTCCATGTGATTGAGACCTGTGCCAACATGATGCATGCCCCCGTGCTCGTAGAGCCGTGCGGAAAGGGATATGTGCAGATCAATCCCCCATTCCCTCCGGCAACAGAACAGGAAATGGACTCATTCTGGGACCTCCCGTTCACAAAACAGCCGCATCCAAGGTACAAGGGCAAGCACATCCCTGCCTTCGAGATGATCAAATTCTCAATCAACACCCACAGGGGCTGTTTCGGAGGATGCAATTTCTGCACTATTGCTGCCCATCAGGGCAAATTCATACAGTCAAGGAGCGAAAAATCCATAATCGGAGAAATAAAGAGACTCAACGACCTTCCAGGCTTTGCAGGGAACATTTCCGATGTCGGGGCACCTACGGCAAACATGTACGGCATGCACGGACGGGACGAGTCCCTATGTGCGGTCTGCAAGAGAAAATCCTGCCTCTTCCCTTCTCCATGCAAGAACATGAACCGCTCGCACGAGAGACTGCTTAAATTGTATGATCAGATTGCCGATGTCAAAGGCATAAGGCATGCGTACATCGGCAGCGGAATACGATATGACCTTTTCCTTGATGAAAAGGGATTTGTGGACGAAAGTTCGGCACCTTACCTGAAGGAACTCATTCTCGAGCATACATCTGGACGCCTGAAAGTTGCTCCGGAACACACTGAGGACGAAGTTCTGAAACTGATGGCAAAACCGTCGTTCAGGCTGTTCGAAAGACTTAGGCTGGAGTTCGATTCAATCGTCCGCTCAAGCGGTCGCAAATGTGAGCTTGTTCCCTATTTTATTTCCGGACATCCGGGATGCGGGATGAAGGAAATGAAAGCTCTTTCCTGCAATCCTGCCCTGAAAGGGCTGTATATGGACCAGGTCCAGGATTTCACACCAACTCCGATGACAACCTCATCCGTCATGTTCTATACCGGTCTTGATCCGAGGAACATGAAAAAGGTATTTGTCGAAAGAGATATAGAGCGAAAAAGGGAGCAGAAATCATTCTTCTTCCACAAAGGCAGACGCTGATGAAGGCAAAACCTGGAGAAAATGGACATCGGGCGCAAATCAATACGAAAATTTTCAAAATTTCTTCAGAAAAATTTGCAGTGTAATAAAAAATGCCTATCTTTGCAATCCCAAAACAAAATAGCCCTTCCAAAGGAGATTTTGATGGGATATGGATTGATTCGTTAGCTCAGTTGGTAGAGCACAACACTTTTAATGTTGGGGTCTTGGGTTCGAGCCCCAAACGGATCACGAAAATATTGCTTCCTTAGCTCAGTTGGTAGAGCACGACACTCTTAATGTTGGGGTCCAGGGTTCGAGCCCCTGAGGGAGCACCAGGACAGTTGATACAGTCCAATAGAGTATGGCAAATCGGCCTTTGAGGTGACTCAAAGGCCGATTTCATTATTGTCGTTTTCATGTTTTCTCGTGTTGGGGACTTGCAGGCATCATTGACCTTGGCGCCAAAAAGGTGGACCTACGGGGTCCACATGTAAGTTCCATCCCA
>CALZOR010000037.1 GCA_945827785.1 uncultured Bacteroidales bacterium
ACGAATTCAGCTCTCAGAAGTACGTTCGACATCACTTCGCCTTTCTTGATCAGGCAGACTGTAAGTGGCTCTCCGCAAGCCTTGAATGCCTCCGCACCGACTTCAGTCACGTTCTGTATGAGCTCAAAGCCGCTGAACACGTTGATGTAGGCATTGAAAAGTTCCGTTGCAACATCAAAACTCCTGCCCTCATATTCTGTTACCAGACTCAGGTAGAGATATGGCTCGATTGCTTCAAGGCCCTTTGCATACATCTGCATTGCACCTGTGTAGTTCTTCATCTGCTCAGCCGCCTTTCCTTTTGTATAGTAGTCCATGCCGAGGGAAATGCCTCTTTTCTGCCTCTCGCGTTTTGCCTTCTCGTATTTCTTGATATCAAGTTCATAATAGACATAATAGCGGCTTCCGTCGTTATAAGAGTCTTTAAGCTCCTGACCTTCAAGGTGATCGGCTACGCTTTCCCTGACTTTTTCCTCGAAAAGGGACTTTGAGCGTCCGTCCACGTCAACAGTCTGCATGAAGGATGAACTTTCAACCTTCACCCCGATCTGTGTCGCAATTTCAAGAAGAGCGTTGTTCCTTGCAATCTGCTGGAAATCAGCTTCTGATGTCGGAGCCATTCCGATTCCGACATATTTCCCCTGAACCACAGGTCTTGATTTGACCCATGATGGAGCCTGTGCAAATGCCATCGAGCAAAGCAGTGCAGATAGCGCTATGAGTATTGCCTTTTTCATTGCCTTGGAATTAATATATTGTCACATAGACGGTTGTGCCGTCCACCCTTGTAGTACATGTTACTCCTACCTGGTCATTGAGCCATGCTTCTATCAGATATCCGAACTGTGCTGCATCCATCGCATATCCCTCTGCATCTTTTGCCGGTATCATTACATAGTCGAAGATCATGCTTTCTCCGACAATGCCCTGAAGATGGTATTTGCCCTTGTATGAGTTCTTTCTTACCCACTGTCTGATCTGTGCCGAGAGTGGTAAGTTCTCGCTGCCGACGCGGTCGTTCATTGTCGCTGCCGATGCCCCGTCAATCGCAAATATGAGGCTCACCCTCTTGCCTCCGGATGCCTGCTTCGTGAAGTTCTTGCAGATGTCATCGAGGAAAGGCTGGATATTGTCTTCGATTGCATAAGAGCAGAGCACATCGGTAGCAGCTTTCGGGAACCTTCTGGTAAGTGCATCCTTTGATGCAAGAATGCTTCCGCTGGCTGTTTCATAAGCCTTCATTATCAATGATATACGGTTGCCTTCTGAGTTGTTGTCCTTGAGGATGTCAACAGTTACATATACATCGGATCCGGAGTTCATCAGAAGCTGTTTGTCGTTGGAATCGGCATCATTGGATCCGAACTGTGCGTTTCTCTGTACTGCGTTCAGCTTTCCTTCGAGGTCAACTGTCGTGATGTTGCGTTTCTCGAATCCGTCCTGGACTTTTGCGATTGCAATCCTTCTGTCATAGTCATTCTGCAGGACTGAAGCATAGGTTTCGCCATCTCTCTTGTAAGGTACCACCATGATGGTCGGGAGCACCATTCCGTCTTCATCTTCTACCTGGTCGTAGCTGATTGTTTTTTCCGGAACATAGAGCTTGTTGCGTTCCATGTCCTTGAGCAGGTTGCCCAGAACGATGCTCACGCGGTATTCTGCCTGAAATTTCTTCATTGCATTTTTCTGCGGCTTTGAAATCTCAGTCACTTCCTTTACGAAAAATGGCATGCGTGTGGCAAAGAACTGTGAAACTACAGCGGGATTGTCGTTGGTAATCAGCGGCTTGCCTTTGTTGACTCCTTCCACGCCAACATAGAAAAGGGTGTGGAACAATGATTTCACAGCGTTATCCTGTACATCCTTGACTTTGTCGGACATTCCTGCCGAGGTGAAAACTGCTGTCGTGCCGTCATTGATTTCACAGTTGACAAGCATCATGTACTCTTGCGAAAATGCCATTGCGCTAATTGCCAAGGCAAGTATTGTCAGTAGTGTTTTCTTCATAATATGCTGGTTCTTTTTGGCCTATTTGAAAGTATCAGCCACTCCGTTTAAGAATGAAGTGAATCCGCTGTCTTTCCTTGTCTTGACGCGAAGTTCGTTCCCAGCACGGAAGGCTGTCATGATTTCCTTTCCTCCCTTGGTAACGGTGCACTCTGCAAGGTCAGAGGCAACCACTTCCTCGACTTTGAGGTTTCCTACGCTGAGTTCCGCCTCTTTTCCTGCAATCATCTTCACTTCGAAAACTTCCAAAAGCTGTCCTTTGGACATTCCGCTATCGGATCCGAGGCTGATATACAGGCTCTTGGCCTGGTCGCCCTTCTTGTTGGCTTCCTTCATCTCCACGATGGTGCCGTTTAGCTTGAAATATTCATTGACAAAATTGTCCATGCTTTGCTTGACCCTGTTGAGGGTTGAGATGACTGCCTGGTCCTTGCTGCTTCCGGTGTTTCCCGTCAGGCCTGTGTATGTAAATGACTTGGTGCCAACCACTGTGCCGTTCTCAAGATTGATTACAGTAAGTGAGTATGCAATGTTTCCTACATAGTATGAACCGCTGTCGCTGGTTTTGTAGTCTGCATCCATCTTGTTGACAGAGCCGTAGATAGCATAGTGTGCCCCGAGGGTTTTCATTACCCCTGCTCTGGCGGTCTTGTCTTCGAGGGCCATTTCGGAATTTCTCCTGCTGGCTTCAAGTGTCAGGGTTGACTCAGACTCGACATCAATCAGATTTACTCTGTTGATTGCATTTATTCCGTCAATCACCTTGGCTCTGAGCATGTCTGCATCCGACTTGCTGACTGATGAAGAATTTGTGAAATAGTCGATGATGACAACGCTCTTCTGTGCAGATGCAAACGCACACACAGAAGCAAAAATCATGGTTAGAAGTATTTTTTTCATATTTTGATTAGTTTTATGCATGTCGTTCAGTGGCCTTGTATGTGTTTGAATTCACGTCAAATAACTCACAAATTTAATAAAATAATCCGATAAAAATGAATATTAGGTAAATATATTATTTACCGATTTTTAATTACTCGCGATACTTGAGTTATTGTCGGCCAATGTGTCGGATGTTCGGATATTTACACTATATTTGTGGGCTTTTCGTCGGTTATCAGTTCTTGCACTGCCGTTGAAAACTGAATGACATATACATAAGGAATATATACGAATATGGAAAAACATCTGGACACAATCTGCGTGCAGGGGGGCTGGAAGCCGGGAAACGGTGAGCCCCGCGTTCTCCCCATCTATCAGAGCACGACTTTCAAATATTCTTCAACTGAAGAAATGGCCGATCTTTTCGACCTGAAGAAAGAAGGTTATTTCTACACCCGCCTGGCCAATCCTACTGTGGATGCAGTTGCTGCAAAAATCAATGAACTCGAAGGAGGCGTCGGCTGCGTCCTCACATCATCCGGTCAGGCTGCGAACCTCTTTGCGGTGATGAACATCTGCAATGCAGGCGACCACATCATATCTGCAAATTCGATTTACGGAGGCACATTCAACCTTTTCGGCGTCAGCCTCGAAAAGATGGGAATCTCCTGCACATTCATCAGTCAGAACAGCTCAGACGAGGAAATCGAAGCTGCCTTTACCCCGAAGACAAAATGCATATTCGGAGAGACAATCTCCAATCCAGGAGGTGAAGTGTTTGATATAGAGCGATTTGCGGCGATAGCACATAGAAACGGAGTCCCTCTCATCATTGACAATACCTTTGCGACTCCAATCAACTGCCGTCCTTTTGAATGGGGCGCCGACATCGTCACACACTCGACGACCAAATATATGGACGGCCATGCCACACAAGTGGGAGGCGCCATCATCGACAGCGGCAATTTCGACTGGGAGGCCAATGCTGAAAGATTCCCTGGCCTCTGCACTCCGGATGAGAGTTATCATGGACTTGTATATACCAAATATTTCGGCCGCAAGGCCTATATTTCAAAGGTCGTTTCCCAGCTGATGCGCGATCTGGGCTCCTCACCGGCACCGATGAACAGCTTCCTACTGAATATCGGTCTGGAAACCCTTCATCTGAGGATGCCGCGGCACTGCGAGAATGCGCTTAAAGTTGCTAAGTGGCTGAAAGCCAATGAGAAGGTAGCGTGGGTACGCTATTGCTCCCTTGAGGGAGACCCTTATTATGAGCTTGCTCAGAAATATCTTCCTGACGGTTCCTGCGGTGTTCTTGCTTTCGGACTTAAGGGCTCTCGTGAGGATTCGACTCGGTTCATGGACAGCCTCCAGTTCGTAGCAATCGTCACTCATGTCGCCGATGCAAGGACATGCATCCTCCATCCGGCAAGCCATACTCACCGTCAGCTCAGCGACGAGCAGCTCCGCGAGGCAGGCATAGCTCCTGACCTTATGCGTCTTTCCGTGGGTATCGAAAATGCCGAAGACATCATTGCTGATCTTGAACAGGCTCTTGCAAAGATATGAGTATCAAGGCCAAAATAGCATCTGTAGCAAATTTTTACATCCAAGGCTTCCGTGAGATGACCTGGGGGCGGGAACTGTGGGTTCTCATCATCCTCAAGCTCGTCATCCTTTTTCTCGTCCTGAGACTTTTCTTTTTCAAACCTGTCCTTGCCGGGCAGACTGAGGAGCAGAAAAGCGACTTCGTCGGCGAGCGTCTTACGGAACAGATAACAGATAATTGATTTAAGTTTCGCATTTAGCGAAACTACCATATTTAGAGACCTTTAGGTCGACAGTAAGTCCCTTCCCCGGGGGAAGGGATTTAGGGATGGGTCCTCGTTGAAAGGGAAATGTGCGGTGGGAAGAAGTTTCGCAAGTGGCACAACCCTCAGGACCATAATAAGTTATAACTTGCGAAACTTGAGTAATTGACAACTAAAACTAATTCACTATGTTAGAAACAGCACTTATTGACTGGTCGAGGGCGCAGTTCGCCCTTACAGCCTGCTACCATTGGGTGTTCGTTCCTCTTACTCTCGGCCTGGCGATTGTGATGGCCGTGATGGAGACAATTTATGTCATTAAGAAGGACGAGTTCTGGAAGAACACCGCGAAATTCTGGATGAAGCTTTTCGGCATCAACTTCGCGGTCGGTATCGCCACCGGTATCATTCTGGAATTTGAGTTCGGTACCAACTTCAGCAACTATTCCTGGTTCGTGGGTGACATTTTCGGCGCCCCTCTTGCCATTGAAGGAATAATTGCCTTTTTTATCGAGGCTACTTTTGTGGCCGTGATGTTCTTTGGCTGGGACAAGGTCGGCAAGAAATTCCACCTTGCTTCAACCTGGCTCACTGGCATCGGAGCAGCAATTTCTGCAATCTGGATTCTGGTTGCAAACTCCTGGATGCAGCATCCTGTGGGTATGGAGTTCAATCCTGACACGGTCCGCCACGAGATGGTGGACTTCTGGGCTGTAGCCCTTAACCCTGTGGCTGTCAGCAAGTTCTTCCACTCTTGGTTTAGCGGATGGATGACCGGTTCGATTTTCGTAATCGGAGTCAGCTGCTGGTATCTGCTTAAAAAGCGTCAGACCCGTTTTGCCATTTCAAGCATCAGTGTGGCTTCAATCGTCGGCATCATCGGCACTTTTGCAGTCATGCTCTCCGGTGACAGCTCAGGAGTTCATGTTGCTAAGTATCAGCCTATGAAACTTGCTGCTGCTGAGGGACTTGAGGATGGTGGTCCGCGTTCTCCGTTCTCAATAGTTCCGGGAATTGAGATTCCGGGCATGCTCTCGATTCTTGCAACCCACGACATTGACGGCTATGTTCCCGGCATCAATGACCTTCTCTACGGCTATGTCGATTCGGATGGAGTCGAGCATCCTTCTGCCGAGGTCAAGATCTACAAGGGAAAGACTGCCCTGAAGGCATTTCGTGCATACCGCAAGCTCAAGGATACCAATCCTCAGGCTGCTGAAAAGGTGAGGGAAGTGCTTGACGAGAACATGGACTGTTTCGGATACGGCTATATCAATTCTCCTGAGGAACTCGTTCCGAATGTACCTCTCATCTACTGGTCTTTCAGGATTATGGTCGGTCTTGGATCCTTCCTCCTGCTTCTGATGGTGGTTGTTCTCTTCTTCAGTTTGAAGGGTAAGATACAGAATATGAAGTGGTTGCAGTGGATTGCCCTGCTTTCTATTCCTCTGGTTTATCTTGCCGGTCAGGCCGGCTGGGTTGTCGCTGAGGCTGGTCGCCAGCCTTGGGCAATCGAGGGTCTTCTGCCTGTCAATGCCGCTGTCTCGAGCCTGAGCGTCGGTGCTGTGCAGACAACCTTCTTCATCTTTGTTGCCGTGTTCACCCTCTTCCTTGCAATTGAGTTGAGGATATTGTTCAAGGCAATCGTCAAAGGTCCGGAAACTACAGATAATGAATAGGAGGATTGGTTATGATTACTTATGAATTTCTTCAGAACTACTGGTGGATGCTGATTTCCCTGCTGGGCGGACTTCTGGTCTTCCTGCTTTTCGTTCAGGGCGGCAATTCAATGATATTCCTTGCGGGCAAGACCGAAGAAGAGAGACAGCTCATCGTTAATTCGACAGGGCGCAAATGGGAGTTCACCTTCACTACTCTTGTTACTTTCGGAGGTGCCTTCTATGCTTCTTTCCCTCTGTTCTACAGTACAAGTTTCAGCGGGGCTTATTTCGTGTGGATGCTCATCCTCATAACTTTCGTGTTTCAGGCAGTGTCTTACGAGTTCCAGAACAAGGCCGGCAACATCCTGGGCAAGAATGCATTCCGCGTCTTCCTTACCCTTAACGGATGCCTCGGCCCGCTTCTTATCGGAACTGCTGTCGGTACTTTCTTCACAGGTTCGTCATTCATCGTGAACAAGGATGCGGCAGGAAGCAGCCTGCAGCCGATAATCAGCCAGTGGACTGGATGCTGCCATGGACTTGAGGCCGTTGCAAATCCTTTCAATGTAGAGTTCGGACTCATGGTCATGTTCCTTACCATGTGCCTTGGTGCCCTCTATCTGATCAACAACATCGATGATGAACCTCTTGCCAAGTCGCTCAGGGGTCGTCTCGGCTTTGTCTTTATATGTTTCCTTGTGTGCCTTGTCTTCGTGCTCGTGCATCTGGTGACCATGCCGGGATTCGCTGTCGGTGAGGATGGATATGTATTCATAGAAAAGAACAAATACCTCCATAATTTCCTCCAGATGCCGGCAGTCCTTGCTCTCTTCCTTGCCGGCGCCGTCCTGCTTGTCGTGGGTGTGGTGCTGACTCTCTTCCGCAAGGGTTTCCGCAGGGGAATATGGTTCTCTGCACCAGGCACCGTTATGGTTGTAATGGCTATTTTCATGATTGCAGGATATAACAACACTGCTTATTATCCTTCCATTGCAAACCTTCAGAGCTCCCTGACTCTGGCCAACAGCTGTTCAAGCGAATTTACTCTCAAGGCCATGTCGATTGTGTCCCTTATCATTCCATTCGTCCTTGCCTATATAGTTTATGCATGGAGGAAGATGGACCTCAGGTCCCTTACCAGAAAGGAACTGGCTGAAACTGACCATAAATATTAGGAAAAAGAATGAATTACAACAGAAATATCAGTTTTGTGACCGCAGATGAGGCGGTGAAGGTTGTCAGATCCGGAGACCATGTCCATTTCAGCAGCGTTGCGAGCGCACCGAGACTTCTGATTGATGCGCTCTGCCGCCGCGGGGATGCCGGTGAACTGCATGACGTGTATATCCATCACCTGCATACGGAAGGTCCTGCACCTTATACCGATCCGAAATACAACGGCATATTTTTTCATCAGGGCTTCTTCATCGGGGCAAATGTGCGCAAGGGCGTTCAGAGCGGTTATGCGGACTACATCCCCGTTTTCCTGAGCGAAACCCAGAGGTTGTACCGCTGCGGCGCCCTCCCATGCGATGTTGCCATGATTCAGGTTTGTCCTCCGGACAAGCATGGTTTCGTATCTTTGGGTACTTCAGTCGATGCTACGCTTGCTGCGATTGAGTGTGCAAAGACGGTTATCGCCGTGGTGAACAGGAATGTTCCGAGGGCATGGGGTCAGGCCATGATTCCGATGTCAATGATTGATATTTTTGTTGAGGGGGATACTCCTCTTGAACCGGCCCACTTCAGTGAGCCGAACGAGGTTGAGACTGCAATCGGACGCCATTGTGCCGAACTTATTGAAGACGGAGCCTGTCTTCAGATGGGTATCGGGGCAATCCCGAATGCAGTCCTGGCTCAGCTCGGCTCTCACAAACACCTTGGAGTCCATACGGAAATGTTTGCCGACGGGGTGCTCAAACTTGTGGAAAAAGGCGTTATCGACGGTTCCAACAAGGTGACTGACAAGGGAAAACTCGTCTCTACCTTCCTTATGGGCTCGCAGGAAGTCTATGACTTCATAGACGATAATCCAATGGTTGCCATGATGGATGTGGGCTATACCAATGACCCTTACATCATTGCCCAGAACCCGAAGATGACTGCAATCAATTCGGCTGTGCAGATTGACCTTACCGGTCAGGTCTGTGCCGACTCAATCGGTACTAAGTTCTATTCCGGTGTCGGCGGTCAGTGCGACTTTGTCTATGGAGCCTCACTTTCGCAGGGCGGAAAGGCAATCATTGCGATGCCGTCCTGCACTTCGAAAGGGGAGAGCAAGATTGCCCCTACAATCATCAATGGCGGAGGAGTCGTCACTACCAGGGCGCATGTACATTATGTCGTGACTGAATACGGAAGCGTGGACCTTTACGGCCGTTCAATGCAGGAAAGGGCAAAGCTCCTGATAAGCATCGCCCATCCGGACCATCGCGAAGCCCTCGACCGCGCTGCCTTCGAACGCTTCGGGCCGCATTACAGTCTTGTCAGATAGTAACTTTAACGGATTACAAGGCCATCGTATGCCGGGAGAATGCTCCCTTCGGGGAGTTCTTCCGGGGCGATGCCGCTTTCGAGAAGGCGGGCAGCTTCTGCTCCTCCCGGGAGTTCTGCGGCAAGGTCAGACCAGCGTGGAAGCTGGTGCGAGATATGTGTCAGCCAGCTGTGGCGGGCTCCTACGCGTCTTGCAACCTCCACGGCCTCATCGAGGGCAAAATGTGAGATGTGCTTGCCTTTCTTCACGGTGTTGATTATGAAATGGTCAAGGCCCTGCAGTTTCCCGAATTCCTCTTCAGGAATGAAATTCATGTCCGTGCAGTAGGCGATGTTGCCGAATCGGTATCCCAGAACAGGGAGCTTGTAATGCATGCCTCTTATCGGGATTATATGCACGGGCTTTTTCCGCTTCTCGACCGGAATCTCCTCATATACATGCTGATAGCCCTGACCGCTGAGCCATACAATCTTGTCTGATGTCTCGGCCGGCACTATGTCGAACGGCTCCTGGCTGATGTTATGGATGTGCCACTCCGGAGCACCCGGGTATTTCTTCTCGGCAAATGCGTAGGAGTATTCCTTCCGGAGAGATTCTTCGACATAGGGCTCGCAGTAGATTTCTGCAGGGAGTCCTTCCAGGTAGTTGAAGGCGCGTACGTCGTCCAGCCCTCCGGTGTGGTCTTTATGATTGTGTGTCAAGAGGATAGCGTCTAGATGGCCCACCCCTGCGCGTAGCATCTGCTGCCTGAAATCCGGCCCGGCGTCAACGAGGATGGTCTGATCTCCATATTCGACAAGGACGCTTGCTCTCAATCTTTTATCCCTCGGGTCAGTGCTTTGGCAAACTTCGCATCCGCATCCGATCATGGGCACTCCCTGAGACGTTCCGCTGCCGAGAAATGTCAGTTTTGTTTTCATATCTCCACCTCCCTTATCCTGTTGATTGCCGAAGGGTCGAATGGCCTTTCAATCCTGATGTAGTTTTCTGTATATCCCGACATCATACCGTTTCTATCCGTACTTTCAAAAAGTACCTTTGACTTGAGTCCCTTGTTCGCGGCGATAAATTCGGAGTGCAGTTTCGCGCTGAGTTCTTCAAGTGCCTGCACCCTTCTGGTCTTGATGCTGTCCTGAACCTGGTCACGGCGTTCTGCAGCTGGAGTCCCGGCACGGCGCGAATATGGGAAAATATGTATGAATGAAGGTTTTATGACATCTTTCAGGAAATTGTATGTTTCCATGAACAGTTCGTCAGTCTCTCCCGGGAAACCCACGATTACGTCGATTCCAATGAAAACCGGCAGTCTGCCGGGCCCTTCGAGAGCCTTGCGGATGTATGCAATCTTTGATGCGAAGGCGGCTGTGTCGTATCGTCTTCCCATCTGGGAGAGTATGGTGTCGCTGCCACTCTGGAGAGGAATGTGGAAATGGGGCAGGAACTTGTTTGTATCCCTGGCCATCCAGTCCAGCATTTCTTCGGTCAGCAGATTGGGCTCGATTGACGAAATCCTGTATCTTTCAATGCCTTGCACACTATCCAAAGCTCGTATCAGGTCGAAGAAATTCTCTCCTGTACTCTTTCCGAAGTCTCCGGTGTTCACGCCGGTGAGTACGATTTCGACAATGCCTTGCTCTGCAATCTGTTCTGCCTGGGGGATGATTTCGGCGATGGGGATGTTGCGGCTTTCTCCGCGTGCATAAGGTACTGTGCAGTAGGCACATTTATAGTCGCAGCCGTCCTGAACTTTCAGGAAGGAGCGTGTCCTTTCGCCTGAAGAGAATGCCGGGAAGAAAGTTATCCTTCTGCCAATCTCGTCCTGCTGGGCTTGCTTTTCGGAAGAAATACCCCTGATATATGGAACGACAAGGCTCTTTTCCTCTGCTCCGAATACCTTTTTAACTCCCTCAATTGCCTCAATCTCAGCCCTTTTCAGCTGGGCATAGCAGCCTGTCACCACAATGTCGGCCTCGGGAGAAATCTTGTGTAGTTTTCTGATTATGTTCCTGCTTTTCTTGTCGGAATGTTCAGTTACCGAGCATGTGTTGACAAGAAATACATCTGCGCCCTCCGACCATGGAACGGCTTCGAAACAGCCTTCTTTCAACAGGGCTCTTTCATATGAAGACGTCTCGGCGTAGTTCAACTTGCAGCCGAGAGTAATGAATGCAATCCTTTTCGTCATCTTTCAACTGTAATTCTTGACCACT
The DNA here is from genome assembly GCA_945827785.1 of uncultured Bacteroidales bacterium. Lineage (GTDB taxonomy): Bacteria > Bacteroidota > Bacteroidia > Bacteroidales > UBA932 > Cryptobacteroides. Next base: position 11,069 of record CALZOR010000037.1, read on the forward strand.
GAACCTTGCCTGCAACAGGAGGATTCTTCTTTGACACCCTGACCTTTATTTCTAAAAATCCCGGGAATTCCTGTCTTATTGCTTCGGCAATCCTGACCGCCACATTCTCGAGCAGTTTTGAAGGGATTGCCATCTGTCCTGCAATCAGGTCATAGATTTTGCTATAGTCTATGGCATTTTCAAGTGTGTCGCTTGAAGCGGCCTTGCTTATGTCCAGCTGTCCGCAGAAATCAACCACGAAGAGGTTGCCCTCCTTCTGTTCGCTTTCCAGACATCCGTGGTAGGCATGAAATTCCATCCCCTCGAGCTCCATGGTTGCAAGTTCGAGTGCCGTTATATCTGAAACTGTTTCCTTTATTCTGTCAAATACTTTTCTCATAAATTTAGATTTGTCAAGTGATGAATATGGTCAGGCCAGGATCAGAAACACGCATGGCCTTTTCCCGATAACCAGCCCCGTTTTTTTCCACTGGGCCACCTTTTTTGTCATAATGTACTCATTCTCAGTAGTTATGTCCGCGGCGACGCATACCCTGGTAGAAGGCGAACAGACCGACAGTATGTCGGCAAAAAGCGCATCATTACGGTAAGGCGTTTCTATAAGAATCTGAGTCTGATTGAGTTGTGCAGACACCTTCTCGATTGTCCTAAGTTTGCTCCTCCTCTCGTCCGTTTTTGCCGGAATATATCCGCAGAATGCGAAGGACTGCCCGTTGAGGCCGGAGGCCATAAGGGCAAGCATCAGCGACGACGGTCCCACCAGAGGCACGACCCTGATACCATGCCGGTGTGCCAGAGCCACCAGTTTTGCACCCGGATCGGCAACGGCCGGAAGGCCTGCCTCCGAAATCAGGGCCACGTCATTGCCCGAGTCAAAAAGGCTGAGGTAACTTTCAATTGTCGCATCATCCGTATGTTCATTAAGTTCGTGAAATTCAAGGCCTTCTATCTTTCCCTTAAGCCCTGCGCGTGAAAGGTAGCGTCTGATTGTGCGCACCTCTTCCACGACAAAGGTCCTGAAACGCCCCAGGGAACTGAGCACGGGAGCCGGGATGACCTCAGCCGGATCGTTCTCGCCCAAAGGGGAGGGAATAAGATAGAGCCGTCCCTTAATGTCTGTCTTTTTTTCGTTGTCTTGAACTGTCATCTTTCGTAATACTAAGTACTGTCTTTTCGCCGTCAAGCACCTGCATCTCCTCCTCCATTTTGAGCTGCTGGCGTTTCTCCTTATTTGAGAACATCTTGCGGACGAACTGTCCTATTGTGTTGAACTCGGTCTGGTAGGTCAGACCCACTCCGCTTCTTTGGGAGTTGTCCAGAGTGTTGGTATATTGGTCAGCCGAATGCGAAAACAGGTTGAGCCTGAATGAGCCTGGCCTGTCGAGCTTGATTTCGATTTCGATGTCGCCTGCAACTCCGTTTTGCGAACCGCCTGAGCCCGTAGCCTTGTTTCCGATGTTTCCGTTGACGACAACCCTGTTGTTGAACAGCTGTGTGGAGACGGCCACGTCAAAGATGTCGGTTCCCTTGTCGTTCGGCTGATACTTGAGACCGAGGTCAACAGGGATGTCAAGTTTCTGGAAGATGTTGTTGATCTGGTTCATCATCAGGTCTCCCACGTTTCCGTACATATTGTTGACGATTCCGCTCTGGTCGTCAGGCAGGAAGTTGTTCATTATCATCAGTGAAAGGAACTGCTTCTGCACCTTGTCTTCCGTGCTCAGGGCACTTTCTACCCTCGATTTCACTGTCGGGTCAAGATCGGGAACATTGATTGAGAAACTGATTTTCGGACTGCTGATCTTGTCTGAAATCTTGATTCCGCACTCGACGTTCCTCCTGTTAGAGACTGAAGACGTATCTGAAATCAATGTTGACAGCGATGCCTTGGTCCTGTAGATTGCATCGATGTCCAGACGGCTGTCCATTATGTCTCCGGTAAAGTTGATGGTGCTTCCGTCCTGAATCAGGAAGTCCCTGTTTACCAGATTCATAGCTGAGAATTTGTATTTTCCGCTGGACAGTCTGTAGTCTCCCTTTATGCTGAAGACATCCGTGCCTACTTCGAGGTTGATAAGACCGTTTCCTTTTCCTGAAAGCACGTTTCCGCTAGCCTTGTCAATCTCGATGAACGCCTCCACATCCTGTGTGGCATTGACTCTGAGGTTCACTCCGAAATCGCTGTCGGATTTCTTTTTCTGACGCAGCTTGCGGAGCATATCCTCATAAGGGTCTATCTTGACTTCAATATAAGGCTGCTTGAATTGCAGCAGGTCTGTCGTTCCCTGGGATGTATCAATCCCGCTTATAGGGATGTGCAGCTGTCCCGGTTTGGTCGTGGTAGCATCGACGCTCAGCACAAGGGCTTCCAAGGGACCTCCGATGTGGACTTTCCCGTTGGCAAAGACCTGTCCGTAGAAATATTCCGCCTGTTTCTCGTCTATGTCAACGCACTCCATCTGACTGACATTCACCGAGGTATCGAACCGGATGTCCCTGAAATAGTCCCAGTTGATGCTTCCGCTGACTTTGCCTCTGCCGTCATACCTGTCCCTGACAGATATATCGTCGAACCACACCCCTTCGCTGTCGATGTGGAAGCCGCCGTCAACATTATATGGCACATTGGTGTATCCTATACGCAGCTGTCCTCCGTCCAGTCTGGTGTCCTCGCTGGCTATGCCCAGACTGCTGAGCGGGCCGTCAAGCAGTATCTTGCCGGAGAGCTCTCCCGCCATTTCGCTGAAAATTTCCTGAGTAAGTGGGCTGATGTATCCGACATCGAATCTGTCAAACACAGCCTGCGCATTGAGCAATTTGTGCTTAGGTGAAAAATTGCCCTCCAGACTTACGCTGCTCTTTCCGTCAAGGCTGTTCTTAAGTCCGATGTCAAACCTCTGGAATTCCTCGTTCCATACACTTGTGATATTCATTATTCCGACCGGGCGTCCTGAGATATAGGTCGAGTCGCAGAGAATTTCTCCGATCAGGCCTACATTTTCAAGAGGGGAGGTCAGCATGACCTTTCCAGTTGCGGCTCCTTTCAGCCCGAACTTTTCGCCGATGATGGCGTTCAGCATCGAGATATCAAATCTTTCAAGACTGAGGGTCAAGGTATCCCGGAGCATCCGGCTCGTACCTCCGCTCAGACGGATTGCTTCCTCACCGCTGGTAAATTCGACAGAAGGGACGGTTATTTCCTTCCCCCGGATTGTCGCCTGGGATGACTGGATGTTCCACTGCTTGGAGTTGAGGTAGAGAGTTGACGGCAGAAGGCCGATGCCTATTTCAAGCTGGTCATCTTCCCTGCTTAGGTCCCCGTGAATGAAAAATTCTCCCCGGTTCACCCTATCTCCTTGATTTTCATAGGTGTATCCAAGTCCGATATGGTTGTTGTCCGAAAGAATCATGAAGTTGTTGTCCTTGAGCGTGAGGCCTGCAGCGCTTATTTCATCGCAGAGTACCGAACCGGAGAATACTTCCTCGCGGTTGTTTATCTCGACCTGTATGTCTTTTAAATACTGTTCCTTGAATGCCAATCTCGGGGAGTTCATCTTCATGTCGAAGAGCCCGTCCGTGCTGATGCTCGCACCAATCTGGGTGCCCTCCGCAATATAGAATCCCGGGGCAAGGAAGGCCAGAAGACCAATTGAATTGTGGAAATTTATGCTCGCATCATAGTTGTTCCCTTTCCAGGTCCACAGGCTGTCCCTGAACATTGCGGGAAGTTCTTTCTTCAATGTGATGTTTGTCAGGTCCCTGGCAAATTGACCTACAGGAGCTGTTCCGGAGTAGCTGGCATCGGCAAAAAGCGAATTGACCTTGATCTTGTACTGGTCTTCGACACTGTTGGATGATATGTTGATATCTCCGATTTCGTGCTTGCCCATGGAGTTTTCGAGGATGATATTGCCGATATCTACCTTCCCGAACATCTGTCCCTTTGCCGTCCTTCTGAAATTCGCATTCGTCTGGAGCCTTATTATTGATTTTCCTCTCTTGTCTATGTTCATGGCCTTCAGGTCCGCCTGACCTATGTTGGCATAGAAACGATAGACGGCATCATTGGTCTTGGATGAAAGGGCGAAACTGCCCTGGAAGAGGAAGTTGAGATTCGGGTCGTTGCAGATGATCTTGCCATTGAAATGCTCCCGGTTCAGTTCTCCGGCTGCTGCAATGCCGCTGTAATCATATTTGTTGACATTGAGCCTGTCAACGATAAGGGAGTCCAATTTCATTTGTATCCCTTCTTCCGCCAGCTCGACCGACAGCCCTGTGCGCAGTGTGGTCTGGTGGATCAGGTCATTGCGGATTATCCTTCCTACATCGAGGTCCATTGTATTCAGCGTTCCTGAGATACCAATGGGCCGGGTAGTGTCAGCAACATCCTTGAGGGTTGCATCTGCCGTGAGCCTTCCTGTCAGGGAATATATGTCTGCCTTGATTCTCAATTTGTTGAGCAGACCTTTCGCATCTGCCTTCAGCATAAAGATCGTCCCTGGGGCATAATTGCGGAGGTCCAGCTGTCCCTCATGCATCCATTCGCTGATGAACAGTCCGAGTCCCTTGGCCGTCACGTTGAAATTCCTGGCCTTCATGTCCAGCCTTGTGCGGTCTATGTCTGGAAGCCCGTTCATGTTTCCTTCGATGGTCCCGGAAAAACCACCTGCCTCGGAGGCTACCTTGACTCCGCTGACATCGAAATTATTGACTTCTCCCGAGAGTTTCCCTTCTACAGAAAGTCTCAGACGGTTTCCCTTGAGCTGAGGCGCGAAATAAGATATTGTCCTGAAATCAACCGTACTGCTGACAACCTCCCCGTCGAGTTTGACCTTGTTTATGAAATCCGAGAAATCCTCCGGACATGTATAGCTCATCATGAAAATCGGCAGGTCAAGGCTGGACATTCCGTCTTCGTATGTCAGGTTCTTAATTATGGCCTTTCCGTTCCCGACTTTTATGTCCTTCGCGGAAATGTCATTGCATGTTAAGCCGGTCCTTTCCCTGAAACTGACGTGCCCGTTCCTTGCGGACATGACTCCCGCTTTGAACCTCAGGTCCTTTCCGGTTACATTTATATCATTGACATCCAGGTCGTTCCAGTCTATCCCGCCCTTGGGAATATCAGGCCTGTCGCTGGTGTAGTTCTTCATTGTAAAGGCCATGTTTCTGACCTGGACATTCCTTATGAGGAAAATCTCCTTTTCGGGAAATACCTTGTCCTTCTCCGGTATTATTTTGAAAATCCTCGTCAGGTTCACGGTATTGGTATCGGTGACTGCACCGGGTACATCCTCTATTACCAGATTCATGAATGCATCCGTCACGATAGCTTTGTCTATGTGGAAACCTTCATGTCCAAGAAGGCTTTCAAGAGAAAATTTGGCAATTATGTAGTCTGCATGGAAAAAAGTATCCACAGGTGGAACAAAGCCCTTTTCCGGATCTGAATATGGCTGTTTGTCGATAATGGTTATGTTCTTGACAATCAGGGTTGTAAATGGCTTGAGGTGGATTTTTTCGAAGCTTATCTCGCCATCAAGCATGTCTGACAACTTTTCCACAACGACCTTTCCCACCGCTGTCTGCACCTTCGGAAACTGCAAGGTTATGAGGGCAGCAGTGAGAAAAATGGCTATGGATACAACTATCAGCCAGAGTATTTTAAGAATTTTCCGTATGATGGCGTCCTAAATTTTGTCCAACTTGCAAAAATAATAAAAAATGTCGTATAAAAACCGTAATTTTGCAACCTGCAAAATTGATTTGCAATTGTCATTCCGAGCGAATTGGTTTGCAATTGTCAACCGAACGAAAAGTTTTGCTTTTTTCATTCCGAGCAAAGTAGAGGAATCTAAAACAATAAGACCATGGCAGACATAATTTTAGGCATAGAATCATCCTGCGACGA
>CALZOR010000038.1 GCA_945827785.1 uncultured Bacteroidales bacterium
GCCTCAAAAGTGTTTCGGAGACCTCCATTGGGGAAGCTGGAAGCATCCGGTTCCTGCTGGACAAGGGCACTGCCATTGAATTTTTCGAAAGCCTTGCCGTCTTTTACAGCGATGAAAGCTTCGTGCTTCTCGGCTGTAGCATCCGTAAGCGGCTGGAAGAGATGGGTGTAATGCGTCGCACCCATTTCGATAGCCCAAGCTTTCATTCCGGAAGCAATCTCATTCGAGTATGCCCTGTCAAGCTTGGCACCGTACTTTACAGACGCAAGGACAGCTTCGTATGCCTGCTGGGACATGTACACACGCATTTTGTCAAGATCAAACACATTCTGACCGAAATACTTGGAAACAGGTCCTTCTTCGACGAAAAATCGTCCGGTTTGATGAGTAGCAGCCTCATTCAAAGCCCTTTGTCTAAATGTTGCCATAAATAAATTAATTTTGTTAAGTCGGGCGCAAAGATAATAAAAACAGTAATAGATTCACGAAAAAATATGCTTATCTTTGCACCGTTTTTTCCACAAAGCTGGATTTACACGAGCATTAAATATAATATAACGAACAATGGCAACAATCTCAACAAAAGCGGTACAGATGCCGGCATCCGCAATCAGAAAGCTGGTACCCCTGGCTGATGCAGCCAAGAAACAGGGTGTTAAGGTCTATCATCTGAACATCGGACAGCCGGACATAAAATCCCCGGACTGCGCTCTTGAGGCAATCAAGAACAATGGACTCACACATGTTTCCTATTCAAATTCAGCGGGACTTATCGAGCTGAGAGAAGGCCTTGTAAACAAATATTACAAGAAGATCGGCATCGACATCGAAGTTTCCGAACTGCTGGTGACCGTTGCAGGAAGCGAAGGCGTGAACATGTCCCTTGAAATCACCTGCAACCCGGGAGACGAAGTCATTGTACTTGAGCCATTCTACACCAACTACAACACCTTTGCATTCATGAACGGAATCACCCTGAAGGCAATCCCGACAGACATCCGCAAAGGGTTTCAGGTACCTCCGATCGAGGAGTTCGAGAAAGCGATCACTGACAGGACCAAGGCAATCCTCATCTGCAACCCGGGCAACCCTTGCGGTACCCTCTATTCAAAGGAGAACATGCTGGCCATCGGAGAAATCGCCCGCAAGCATGACCTCTTCCTTATTTCAGACGAGGTTTACCGCGAATTCTGCTACACCGACGAGCCGCATTTCAGCGCGATGAACATTCCTGACCTTGACCAGAACGTCATCCTCGTTGACTCAGTATCAAAGCGTTACAACCTCTGCGGTGCACGTGTGGGATGTCTCGTTTCGCACAACAAGGAGTTCATGGCAGCTGCTCTCAAATTTGCACAGGCACGTCTCTGCCCTCCTGTAATCGGCCAGATTGCTTCAATCGGAGCCCTCGACACCCCTCAGGAGTATTTCGATGCAGTTCGTGAGGAATATATCAGAAGAAGGAATTTCATGATTGAAAGGCTCAATCAGATAGAGGGAGTATTCACTCCTATGCCTAACGGAGCGTTCTACACAATCGCCGAACTTCCTGTTGACAACACTGAAAGTTTTGCAAGGTGGATGCTTGAGGAATTCCGCATGAACAATGAAACTACGATGATTACCCCTGCGGCATCGTTCTATAAGACTCCGGGCAAGGGCCTGAACCACGCACGTATCTCCTATGTGCTTGAGGTTCCGGAAATGGTCAAGGCTCTGGATATCCTTGAGGCAGGACTCAAGGCATATCCCGGAAGGACAATACGCTGAGAATTTTGGGAATCAATAGGGAGTGAATAAACTCCTCCTCCATAAAGTGAGTACCTGGATAGGTCTGGAAGCTGTCGCCGAAATACCTTTTCCAGGTATTTATGTTTACAATCCCGCTCTTGCGGTAGTGGTCCATGTCCCCGAAAAAGGCAAAGAAATAATCGCCGGAGGCGTGTGCAGGAGTATTTGCAATGGCAAGGCTCCTGTGCCTGCGGTATTTTCGCAGAATCCTGAAAGAGAAATGAAGCCTCTGACGGTCCCCTGGTTTAGGTTTATAAAGATAGTCCAGAAGCTGCGTCACCCCCGGAATCAGGGCAAGAAAAGCCAGATAACCAAGATAAAGGGGAGCATTGAGGGAAGGAGACACCAGAATGTGCGGCACGCCCTTCACCCGGATGGCATGGACAGAACCGAGAGACTCCCCCATTACAAGGGCAGGCTTAAGTTCATCCACCCATGAAGAAATCTGGGCAGAGGCAATTTCCGGATCGAAATCATATGTTCTGACAACCACATTGATTCTCCGTCCGTCCCCCTTGGGAATATATGAATTGACGTTTTCCCTGAGAATGGAGGGAATCCTGCTGTCCCCGCCTCCCCCCATCCCATGGATGTAAAGAATATTTATTTTGTTATTTATTTCCATATTAATTCATTTGGATGTCAAATATAGGACTATTAACATACAGAAGCAAGGATACACATACTCAAGTTAACGAAAAAATGACTACCTTTGTATTTTGTATGTGATAAAATATTTAATACTAATGATATGAAAATCAAACATGTTCTTTTGGGAGCTGCGCTTCTTGCCACATTCTCGGCAGGCGCCCAGCAGAAAGCTGAACTCCCTGATTACCAGTTTACTACAGTAAAAGAAAATCCTATCACTTCCGTAAAGAACCAATACCGTTCAGGCACATGCTGGTGCTTCTCGGCAATCTCATTCCTGGAGTCCGAGATTCTCAGGACAAAAGGTCAGGAAACCGATCTTTCAGAAATGTTCGTTGTCGGAAAGTCATACCATGACAGAGCAATCAAATATGTCAGACTTGACGGTCACCTCAACTTTGCAGCCGGAAGTTCATTCGGAGACGTTCTCCATGTAATCAAGGACTACGGAATCGTGCCTCAGGACGCAATGCCGGGCCTCAACTACGGAAGCGACAAGCCTGAGCATTTCGAAATGGATGAAGCCCTGAAAGGCTATGTGGATGCAATCAAACAGGTGCCTAACAAGAAGCTTACAACTGCCTGGATTAACGGCCTTGACGGCATCCTTGCAGCATATCTCGGAGAATATCCTGAGAAATTCACTGCAAACGGCGTGGAATACACTCCGGAGTCATACAGGGACTTCCTCGGCATCAATGCTGACGACTATGTAAACCTCACCTCATTCACTCATCATCCGTTCTACGAGCCTTTCGTAATCGAGGTTTGTGACAACTGGAGATGGGACAGCGCATGGAACCTTCCGATTGACGAACTCATGGCAGTGATGTACAACGCAATTGAAAAAGGATATACCATCGCATGGGGTTCCGACGTAAGTGAGAAAGGCTTCACAAGGAACGGCATTGCGGTTGCCCTGAAGGAAGAGGTGAAGGCAAATGGTTCAGACCAGGAGCGCTGGGTTGGCAAGAGCAATGAGGAAAAAACTGAGAATGCGCCTGCACAGCTTCCGGAAGAAGTCAGCGTGACACAGGAGATGAGGCAGGAAGGTTATGACAGGAAAACCACTACCGACGACCATGGAATGCACATTTTCGGTCTTGCAAAGGATCAGAACGGAACGCCTTACTTCATGGTAAAGAACTCATGGGGCGAAAGCGGAAAATACAAAGGAATTTGGTATGCTTCAGATGCTTTTGTAAGATACAAGACTCTCAACATCGTCGTTCACAAGGACGCCCTGCCTAAAGACATCAGGAAGAAGCTCGGCATCAAATAGTTTGTTGGAGTAATATTACTGACATGAAGATTGTCAAGTGCATACCGAATACAATCACATCCATGAACCTGCTCTGCGGTGTTCTGGGTGTGATTGCCACTTTCAGCGGCAGAATGGATGCTGCATTTTGCCTGATGCTTGCTGCTGCCGTCTGCGACTTTTTTGACGGTTTCTCGGCAAGGCTGCTCAAAGCATATTCAGATATAGGTAAGGAACTGGATTCACTCTCGGACATGGTCAGCTTCGGAGTTCTCCCGTCATTGATGATGTACTCTCTTGTGAATCAGATGAATCCGGGATCATGGCTGCGCTTCGTTCCGCTTGCCATAGCAGTCTTTTCCGGACTCCGGCTTGCAAAATTCAACGTGGATGAAAGGCAGACAGAGAGTTTCATCGGGCTGGCTACGCCTTCATGCGCCATTCTGTGCGGTTCCCTCGCCTATTACGTGACCAGATGTCCGGAGAGCACGCTTGCGGCCTGGGCAGGATTGAAATGGAGCGTCCCTGTGATGTCCGTGATTCTTTCAGCCCTGCTGATCAGCGAGATACCAATGTTTTCAATGAAGTTCAAGAAAGGCGCGGACGGGAAAGTCAAGATAGGTACTGAAAGAATTGTCTTTGCTGCATTCGCACTGATTGAAATCGTAATTACTGTCATCCTGAAACAGAACTGGTCGTTTGCAATCATTCTGATCTTCCTGACCTACATTCTGATGAATTTTGTCTGGATGTTGAAAAAATAACATCCTTTTACAATAAAAAAAAGCTGCCGAGCGGCAGCTTTTTTTATTGAATCAGACTGTTAATAGTTCGTTGCGTGAATCTTGAAATAGCTCTTAGGATGCTTGCAGACAGGGCACATTTCAGGAGCCTGCTTTCCGATTACGACATGGCCGCAGTTTGCACATTCCCAGATCATGTCCTCGTCGCGTGAGAATACGATGCCGCCCTGAACGTTTGCAAGAAGCTTGCGGTAGCGCTCCTCATGCATTTTCTCGATGGCAGCGACTTTCTCAAAGAGGAAAGCGATGTCATCGAATCCTTCCTCACGGGCATCAGCTGCGAAACCTGCATACATGTCAGTCCACTCGTAGTTCTCACCCTCAGCTGCATCGAGGAGGTTGACCTCAGTTGAAGGAATCTCGCCATTGTGGAGAAGTTTGAACCAGATTTTTGCGTGCTCTTTCTCGTTGTTTGCAGTTTCCTCAAAAAGTGCTGCAATCTGTACATATCCGTCCTTCTTTGCTTTTGAAGCATAGTAGGTGTATTTGTTGCGAGCCTGTGACTCACCAGCAAAAGCTGCCTGAAGATTTGCTTCAGTTTTTGTTCCTTTAAGATCTTTCATAATATTGATAATTAATAAAAATTAGCCCGTTGGCTATATCGCTACAAATTTAATCTATTTTTTCATTATTTGGCATTTTCCTGACGATTTTATACCCAATTGCAGCAATAAAAATCGACATGAGCGGAGAAATGAGGTTGAAAATGCAATATGGCAGATATTCAATCGTGGCAACCTTCAGGACAGTGGCCTGAGTCATACCGCAGGAGTTCCACGGGATGAGAACAGAAACGACTGTAGCGCTGTCTTCTACGCTGCGGCTCAGGAGTCTGGACTCATATCCCCTCTCCTTGTAGAGCTTCTTGTAGAGACTGGATGTGAGAATGATTGAAAGATATTGGTCTCCGGTTATCATGTTTGCAAAGATTCCGGTACTGACTGTGGAACCGACTATGCTTACTCTCCTTCTCATATACCTTGTAAGCATCTCCGTAAGGCTCTGGAGCATGCCGCTTCCCACAAGCGTACCTCCGAAAGTGACTGCACTGAAAATCAGGAATACGGTGTTCAGCATGCCTGTCATGCCTCTGGTAGAAATGAGTTCGTTCAGGGCAGTATTGCCGGTATCAATGGCAGTCTTGTCATAATAGGTAAGGAAGAGTCCCTTGAAACCATCATGGAAAGAAAGACCAGAAAATGAATCGGCTGAAACTCCGGAAGCAATTCCGGAAACCAGATGGGGCTGGAAGAACAAAGCGAAAACTCCGGCCAGAACCGATGCAATGAAAAGGGTTATGACGGCAGGAACTTTTCTGGCAATCATCACGCCCGTAAGGACAGGGACGAGAAGCAGCCACGGCGAGATATTGAAGGCACAGGTCAGATCCTCTGAAAAATCTGACAATTGAGCCACATTAGGCGTTGTGTGACAAAGACTTACAATAAGGAAAACCACCAATGCCACGCAAAATGACGGGACAGTCGTCAGCATCATGTACCTAATGTGGGTGAACAAAGGAGTTCCCGCAGAAGATGAAGCCAGGACAGTAGTATCTGAAAGAGGAGATACCTTGTCTCCGAAATATGCACCGGAAATGATTGCACCGGCAATCCACCCTGTCTCATAGCCCTGGGCAGTGCCGATACCTATCAGAGCCACTCCAACGGTTGCTATCGTGGTCCACGAACTTCCGGTCATCATGGACACAAGCGCACAGATGATACAGGTTGCAAAAAGGAAAATCGACGGATAGATTACCTTCATTCCATAATATATCATGGTCGGTACGACACCGCTGACCATCCAGGAACCAGAAACAGCACCGATTAAAAGTAGAATTATGATTGCAGAACCCACGGAACTGATGTTCTCGACAATGGCCTCTTCAAAGTCCTTCCATGGGATGCGGTAGAAAAACATGGAAATTGCAACCGTCACCCCGGCCGAAAAAAGCAAGGATACCTGACTGCCTCCGCTGAGGGCATCAGAGCCGAAAATCTTTATCACGAAAAAAAGAGTCGCGATAAGAACAACGAAGGGTATAAGGGAAACAGCCCATGAGGGCTTGGAAGATCTTTTGAATAATTTCATTCTCGTTCAGATTACATCAGCGGGCAAAGGTAACAAAAAAAGGCTCCGGAAACCGGAGCCCTAAATCAAATTTGCACCTGGCAGCAATTATTTTGCGATAACGCGAGCCATTTCACAAACTTTGTTTGAGTAACCCCACTCGTTGTCGTACCAAGATACAACTTTAACGAAGGTAGGATCGAGCTGGATACCAGCTTTCTCATCGAAGATTGAAGTGCGTGAGTCGTTGCGGAAGTCAGTTGAAACAACAGCCTCGTTGGTGTATCCGAGGATACCTTTGAGCTCGCCCTCAGATGCCTTCTTCATAGCCTCGCAAATCTCAGCGTAAGTAGCTGGTTTCTCGAGCTCTACAGTAAGGTCAACAACTGAAACGTCAGAGGTAGGAACACGCATTGACATACCTGTAAGTTTGCCGTTGAGCTCAGGAAGAACTTTTCCTACAGCCTTAGCAGCACCAGTTGAAGAAGGGATGATGTTCTCGAGGATACCACGTCCACCTCTCCAGTCTTTCTTTGAAGGACCGTCAACAGTCTTCTGAGTTGCAGTAGCAGCGTGAACTGTTGTCATGAGACCTCTCTTGATACCGAATGACTCGTGAAGAACCTTAGAGATAGGTGCGAGACAGTTAGTTGTACAAGATGCGTTTGAGATGATCTTCTGACCAGCGTAAGTTGTGTGGTTTACACCGTAAACGAACATTGGAGTTGCGTCCTTTGAAGGTGCAGACATGATGACTTTCTTTGCACCAGCCTCGAGGTGAGCTGAAGCGAGCTCCTCAGTAAGGAAGAAACCGGTTGACTCAACTACTACATCTACTCCGAGAGCACCCCAAGTGATGTTCTTAGGATCTTTCTCAGCGAAAACCTGAATCTTGTTGCCGTCAACGATGAGGTAGTTCTCCTCTACTTTGATGTCATGATTGAAGATGCCGTGTACTGAATCGTACTTGAGCATGTATGCAAGATAATCTGCATCGAGGAGGTCGTTGATACCAACTACCTGAATGTCGTTTGAGAAGTTCTCAACAGCGGCACGGAATACCATACGGCCGATACGGCCAAATCCGTTAATACCAAGTTTAATCATTGCTTATAAGTTTATTTAAAGTTGTACTTTAATAATTGTTTTCAATTTGACTTCAAAATCGGCTGCAAAGATAGAAAAAATATTGAGAATTACTATTATTTATTTATTAATTTTGCATTCCAATATTTATAAATTACAAACTCGAATAAATCGAACAAGGCAGAATGAAGATATTGATAACGAATGACGACGGATACCAGGCAAAAGGCATTGGAGTTCTTGTGGAAATAATGAAGCAATTCGGAGACGTGACGGTCATTGCGCCGAAAAAGCATCAGTCAGGAATGTCAATGGCAGTTTCACTTGGTTTCAAGCCCATAGCCTACAAGGATTTCGGACACTTCAACCCCAATCCTTTCACCGGAGGGCATGAAGATTCCGCAGTCTGGTCCTATGTGGATGCAACTCCCGCGAGCTGTGTGAAATTTGGACTGAACACCATTTTTCTGGACAATTTTCCGGATGTCGTTGTATCCGGAATCAACCACGGTTCCAATGCAGCCACGGCATCGTGCTACTCAGGCACACTCGGAGCAGCAGAAGAAGCGGCCCTGAACGGCATTCCTGCAATAGGAGTTTCCCTCGATACAATCCATCCGGATGCGGATTTTTCTGCAATCAAGGAATATTTCGGAGATATATTCAGGAGTCTGATGGAGGACTACCCGGATAAATACGGAGTATATTACAATGTAAATTTCCCAAATATTCCTGCAAGTGACATCAAAGGGGTAAGAAGTTCAGTTCAGGGAATGGGGCGCTGGATAAAGGAATTCAAGGTCTGGGATCCGGACACATACAAAAAATACGGTATCACCCCCGAACTTCTCGGACAGAAGTCCACACCCGAGGTGGAGGAAGGAGAGGAACTCTATATGATGGTCGGAGAATTCATGGACGACGAGCGAAACGGCATCAGGGCAGACCACAAGCTAATGGGGAACGGATATGTCTCTATCACGGCACATAATGTGGATTGCACTGATTATCAAGAACATGACAGGCTTATACGTCTTGACAAAGATTACAGATAGGATATGAAATACTATATTATTGCAGGCGAGGCATCAGGAGACCTTCATGGTTCAAACCTGATGAAAGGCATATATTCGGAAGACAGGCAGGCAGACATCAGATTCTGGGGAGGAGACTTGATGAAGGCCGTGCATGATGAAAATCAGGGGCCTGAGCATCAGGCACTTGTCCGTCACTACAAGGACGGGGCAATCATCGGATTCGTTGAAGTATTCGTCAAGGCCAGGCAACTGTTGGGAAACGTTTCCTTCTGCAAGAAGGATATAGTACAATGGAATCCGGATGTAGTGATTCTGATTGACTACCCGGGATTCAATTTCAAGATTGCGGAATTTGCACACAAGAAGGGCTTCAAGGTGTTCTACTATATTGCTCCGAAAGTATGGGCTTCAAGAGAAGGAAGGATCAGGAAGCTGAAGGCCTATGTGGACCGCTTGTTCATTGTATTTCCGTTCGAGATTCCGTATTTCGAATCGAAGGGAATACCTTTCATATATAAAGGCAATCCGCTCGTCGATGCCGTTGACAATTCCCGTGCGATGAACCAGCCGAGAGAAGATTTTCTCAAGGAAAACAATCTGCCTGACAAGAAAATCATCGCAATGCTTGCAGGGTCGCGCAAGGGAGAAATCAGCACGATGATGCCGGTTCTGACAGAATTTGCAAGAAAGATGCATAAGCTTCCGGAATACTCTGATTATCAATTCCTTATAGCAGGAGCGCCGGCAAGGAACATGGCTGACTATCAGAAATGGATGACCCCGGACATCAGCGGATATGTGAAAGTCCTGTTCGGCAGGACTCAGGAAATCATCAGGAATTCCGAAGCGGCAGTCGTGAATTCAGGGACTGCGTCGCTTGAAACGGTGCTTTTCAATGTTCCACAGGTGGTGGGCTACATCGGTGCAAGCAGGTTGACCTACCTGATTGCCAAGAAGATAGTGAAAGTCAAATATATCAGCCTCGGCAACCTTATCATAGACCGCGGCGCCTTCAGGGAGTTCATTCAGGACGACTGCAATCCGGAAGCACTCGTATTGGAGGTACGCAGACTGATTGAAGACAAGCTCTACAGGGAGAAAATGCTGGCCGATTATGAACAGATCCGCTCTCTGCTCGGAGGGTCTGGGGCATCGGCTGCTGTGGCTCATGCCATGATTGCTGAATTGGAATAGATGTCTCGACTTAGCTCGACATGACACCGGAGGCAGGATCATGCTGACAGACACAGGCGGCAGAGTCATGCCGACAGACAGGAAATCAGTACTGGCGGGCGCCGAAAATCATGGAACCGATGCGGACCATGGTGGAGCCTTCCTCGACAGCAATATGATAATCATCCGACATTCCCATTGAAATTTCGCTGACATCCCAGTGGGAATTTTCCTTTTCCAGCTGTCCGGCATGCGGGAGATTGGGACTCTCCCCTATCCAGTCGTGAAGAAGGTCAAACTTTTCAGCAAGACGCCTGAAATCATCTCTTATAACCTCTTCATCATCTGTGAGCGTAGCCATTCCCATCACTCCGCGTACATGGACATGAGGATATTCAGTTCCACTCGAAAGGAAGTCGAGCAGTTCCTCATTCGAAAAGCCTTGCTTCGACTGGTCGGAACTGACATGACATTCCAGGAGGATGTCCGTGACCTTGCCGTTCTGGTTTCCCCAGCGTTCTATCGCCTCGACCAGATGCAGGGAGTCAACCGACTGGACAAGAGCGACATACGGCAACACCATCTTGAGCTTGTTTGTCTGGAGATGACCGATAAAATGCCACTGGATGTCGTTCAGATAATCTCCGGTACCACCCGCGGCAAGGTATTCCTGCCTGAGCCTTGCAGCTTCGGCAACCTTTGCAGCGAGTTCCTGTGGACGGCTCTCGGCAAAGATTCTCTGCCCTGCCGAATACGCCTCCAATATAGATTCAAACGGGTGGAATTTGGAAACTGCCACCAACTTTACAGTTGCTGGCAGTTCACCTTTCAATTTATTTAAAACTTTTCGTATCATTACTCAAGTTTTGCAAGTTCAAAACTATCTGCGCTTTCTCTGCTGCTCCCTCATCATCTGCTCCTGCATTTTCTGAGCCTCTTCAAGCCTCTGCTGGAACCTTGATTTTTTCTTAGGCTTGTTCTGGTTGGCAACCATCTCAGCTCTTACCTTATCCTCAGTCACGACAAACTTTCTGATAAACCATGTCATAAGCATTGTTATAAGGTTGGAAAGAAGGTAATAGTAACTGAGCGCCGAAGAAAGGTTGTTACAGATGAAGAGCATCATGATTGGCATGAGCCAAACACTCATGAACTTCATCGGAGCCATGTTCGGATCGTCTGACATCTGGCTTGAAGTCATCTTCGAATAGATGAACATCGAAGCGGCCATGAGCAGAGCAAAGAGAGAAATGTGGTCTCCGTAAAGAGGAATGTTGAACGGAAGATCGAGGATTGAGTCATAGGCACTCAGGTCATCCGCCCACAGGAATTTCTGCTGGCGCAGCTCGATTGATGCCGGGAAGAAGCGGAACATCGCGAACAGGATCGGGAACTGGAGAAGCATCGGGAGACATCCGCCCATCGGGCTGATTCCGGCCTTCTGATACAGCTCCATCGTGGCCTGCTGTTTCTTCATGGCATCCTTCTCATTCGGATATTTCTTGTTTATCTGCTCGATATCCGGTTTGAGGACATTCATCTTTGCCGATGACTTGAATGACTTGTAGGTCAGCGGCGAGAGGACAACCTTGATCAGGATAGTCATCAGAAGGATGATCAGACCCCAGTTGTTGATGAACCTGCTGAGGAAATCAAAGCATGGGATAATCACGAAACGGCTGATCCAGTTTACAAGCCATCCTCCCAGAGGAATGATCTTCTCGTATTTCAGGTCATACTGCTTCAGAACCCCGAAGTCGTTCGGGCCGAAGTAGAAATTGAAAGGAATTACCGTGTTCGAAGAAGGCTGGAACTCGCTGCGGAGTTTCGCAGTGCAGGCCATGAGGTTGGCAGAAGGGTCTGATTCCTCAAAGAACTTGACCTCAAGGTCAGCCGATGCAAACTCGTTTTCCGCTGTCATGATTGCAGAGAAGAACTGCTGCTGAAAGGCGAACCACTTCATCCTCGAGTCCACCCTCTTGGAGTCGTTACGCGAGCGTCCCATCTCTTCGGGTTTCTTGTCTCCGGTGAAATAATAATCTACCTTGGAATACTGCTTCTCATTCTTGTAGCCTTTCTCAAGACGCGGAATGACAACTCCCCAGTCAATGTCGAACATCGAGACATTCCTCGGAATAACATTGTCCATATCCACGAAAGAAAGCTGGTTTTCAACCATATAGCTTCCCTCGGAAAGGTTGAACTCCTGCTGGATGTATCCACCCTGAGCAAAAGGGAGTCTCATGACAAGAGATGAATCAGTCCTTGAGGCAACCTCGAACGTAAAGTCTTTCGTATTGATGTATTCGCCGGCGTAGATTGAAATGTCGTAACTGCTCATCTGAGGCTTGATCAGATAGAGGTCAGTGCTGTCATAAGCCTTGTAATCCTTGATTCTGACCGAATATGGCTGGGCTCCCTTTGTGTTGAACACAACCTCAATCTTATCATTTTCCAGCTTCACGAGTTCCGGCTCCGCGAGTCTTGCGACAGAAAGCATGCTGTCCTTGTAGGCAGGCATGTTCATAACCTTTACCTGAGTCTCTCCGTTTTCCGGAACCAATCCCTGTGCTCTCTTGAGCGAGTCCATGGCAATCTCTGCCATCTGCTCTACCCTTGCAACGGAGTCAAGCTGAGCCTGAATCTCCATCTGCTCCCTATACTGCCTGTTCTGAAACCATGTGAATCCAATCATAATCACACCTATCAGAACAAAGCCGATAATCGAATTCTTATCCATCTATTTACTCTTTTTCTTCTGAAATCTGTCTGATCTGTGCAGCCAATGCACTCAATTCTTCTTTTGCTTTTGCAATACGCTCCTGCATCTGTTTGATGAGAGGCTCTGCATTCTTTGACATTGCAAAGAATCCTATATTGTTTTCATAAGTGACGATGTCCTGCTCCAGAGCATTGTATTTCTGGATGAGACGGTCCTTCTCCGACCTCGGAGACTTGGCTGAAGGACGGCCACCCTTGCGTGCAGCCTTGAGGAATGCAGGGAATTTCTCCTGAACTGCCTCCTTGTATGCCTGAGCAATCTTGTCCTTCTCCTTGAACGGAACAAAACCGATTGCCTGGTACCTGTCAGCAAAATCCTTCATTGCATTCATATCAGCTGCGTCATCGCCAGTAAGCTGATATGCAGCAATTTCCGCAATGATATGCTGCTTTGCCTTAAGGTTGCCGTAGAAATCGTTCTCAGGCTTCGCATTCTTGTCCCTCTCGGCGAAGAACTCATCACAAGCGGCACGGAAACGTTTCCAGAGCTGGTCTGATTTCTTGCGGGGAACTGCTCCGATTTCCTTCCACTGTTTCTGGAGATTGATGAAACGGTCGGCGGTCTTCTTCCAGTCCGTGCTGGTCTTCAGAGCCTCAGCTTCGACGCAAAGGGCGATTTTCTTCTCAAGGTTGGCATTCATATTGTCCTTGTACTCGCTGTAGAAATCCCTCTTGCGACCATAGAAATCGTCACATGCAGCGCGGAAACGGTCATAAATCTTCTGGTTGTCCTTCTTTGAAGCAAAACCGATTGTCTTCCACTCCTTCTGGATTTCTTCGATTTCCTTTGAAAAGGCATTCCACTGGCTGGACTCAGTAACCTCACGCGCAGCAATCTCCTCAACCTTTTCGCAAAGAACCGTCTTCTTTGCAAGATTCTCTGCCTGCTGAGCCTTCTGGTCCTCGAAATGAGCCTGATATTTCTTGTTGATTACGGCAGTTGCCGCTTTGAAACGGTCCCAGATCTGCTCACGGAATTCCTTTGCAACAGGACCGTATTCCTTCCACTGCTCATGCAGTTTCTGAAGTTCCCTGAACGCCTCGATTACATTTGGATTCTCTGCAAGAGCCTCTGCTTCAAGACAGAATTTCTCCTTCACCTCAAGATTCTTCTTGAAATCAAGATCGCGGAGCTCACGATTGATCTTGACCATATCGTAGAACTGCTCAACATAAAGCTGATATGTTTCATTGATATTCCTGAAATTCTGAGGAGGAACAGGTCCGACAGCCCTCCATCTGTTCTGAATTTCGCGGAAGGCAGGGAATGTAGCATTGACATCTTCCTGTTTTTCGAGAAGTGCCTTGAGGTCTTCAATAACGGCCTGCTTCATGACAAGGTTTTCTTCCCTTTCCTTCTCGAGCTGCCGGTTATATTCGGCACGCTCCTTCCTATATTTATTATAAAGGGCTTTGAATCCCCTTTCTATTTCTGCAAACGGATTGTCGGAAATGCTTTCCTCTGCCACTAAAGACTCTGTCCCTTCCTGGACCTCCTCAGCAGTCTCCTCCGATGAGTCTTCCTGCATTGGCTCGACTGAAAGTCCTGCCTCAGCCTTCTCTTTCAGAAGTCTCTTATAGAAAGCAGACTTGATCGCCTCTGCCTCTTTGGACATTTTCATTCTTTCTTCGTTGCCGGCAAGCTGCTCAAAGGCATTGACAAGTTCAGCAAGTGTCATTTCCGAGTAATTTACATTACTTTCAGCTACATCTGGTGTCATTTCAACATCAGGGATAATCTCTTCAACCATACGTTAAAAGTTTACGTTAAAATTTATACAAGTTGCAAATATATCATTTTTTTAGCAAAACTCCCATCAATTCCTTATTTTTGCAACCATAAACGCCAAATTGAGATAAAATAATGAGAATAGATATAATAACGGTCGTCCCCGAACTTCTGGAAAGCCCTCTGAGCCATTCAATTGTAGGACGCGCCATCAAGAAAGGCCTTGTGGAGATTCATGTTCACAATCTCCGGAAATACGGCAAAGGGCCAAGGCTCCAGGTCGATGACTACAATTACGGACCGGATGCGGGAATGGTTCTGATGCCTGAGCCGCTCTTCAACATGATAATGGAGCTCAAAGGCGAGAGGGACTATGACGAGGTAATCTTCCTTTGCCCCGACGGCGCCATCCTTAACCAGAACATCGCCAATGAACTGTCCCTCAAGGAAAACATCATGATGATATGCGGACATTACAAGGGCATTGACCACCGTATCAGGGAACACATGGTGACAAGGGAAATATCCGTAGGCGACTATGTCCTGAGCGGCGGCGAACTTCCGGCGGCAATTCTTTCAGATGCGATTATACGTCTCATTCCCGGAGCGATTTCAGACGAGACCTCAGCCCTGAGCGATAGCTTCCAGGATGGCCTGCTGTCCGCCCCTGTCTATACCCGTCCGGCAGAATTCAACGGCTGGAAAGTTCCGGATGTGCTGTTGAGCGGAAACCCGAAACTGATTCGTGCATGGCAGGACGAGCAGGCAATAGCCCGTACAAGGGAGCTCCGTCCCGATCTTTTGGATGAATAGCCTTGCTATCGGTATTATCAATAGCTGATATCCATGAAAATAAATCTTTTAATTTGGAGTGCCTATATATAAAATTTATAGTTCAAAAAGGCAGCAGATTTAAAAATTTAAATAAAATAAAAAAATATTTGCAAATATATTTATTATCTCTATATTTGCACCTGACATGATTGACATGTCACTTTAGACGTTTCTAACCACTAATAATTAATCATCCCAAAAAGGGAATACACTACACTACTAACTAACCGAAAAAATCCCGCAGTGATGCGGGATTTTTTGATTTTGATACTTGGATTTTCATAAATTATCCTTAACTTTGCATTGATGTTTAATTTTGAAGATTTCAAATTTAAACCCATAAACAAGGAAATAACATTTTAATATCATTTAACTATGGCTAAGAAATTCAGATGTAAAGTATGCGGCTACATCCACGAAGGTGATGCAGCTCCTGCAGAGTGCCCTGTATGTCACGTAAAGGCTGACAAATTCGAAGAAATCGTAGCAACTGAAGGAGCTCTCACATGGGCTGACGAGCATAAGCTCGGTGTTGCAAAAGGTGTTGATCCTGAAATCGTTAAAGGTCTTCGCGAGCATTTCAACGGCGAGTGCGGTGAGGTCGGAATGTACCTTGCAATGAGCCGCCAGGCAGACAGGGAAGGCTATCCTGAAATCGCTGAGGCATTCAAGAGATATGCATTCGAAGAGGCTGAGCATGCTGCAAGATTTGCAGAGCTTCTCGGCGAGTGCGTTTGGGACACAAAGACAAACGTTGAAAAGAGAATGCTTGCTGAGCAGGGTGCATGCGAGGACAAGAAGAGAATCGCTACTCTTGCAAAACAGCAGAATCTTGACGCTATCCACGATACAGTTCACGAGATGTGCAAGGACGAGGCTCGTCATGGCGCAGGTTTCCAGGGTCTGTACAACCGCTATTTCAAGAAATAAGCTGACTAAAGCATATTTTTATCCAGACCGGCATCCATGCCGGTCTTTTTTTATTAGTTTTGCATCCTGGATAAAAATTTAATTCAAATGGCAATAAAAATAAAACTTCAGGAAACGGACTCGCGGCTTTTCTGCTGCAGCAAATGGTGGGGCGACCCGGACATGCCGGCCGACATGGCCTACCCGATGATACAGGGAGACGACTCGGAAGACTACCCTCTTACCTTCATCTGCCAGATTGACTGCGCAGACCTGGCTGAGATATGCCCTGACAGCAAGCTGCCAAAAGAAGGAATGCTGTATTTCTTTGCAGCCCTTGACGAGTACATGGACTTCGACGTTCCTTACCACAACGGTCTCGGACGCTGGAGAAAAGATGCAGTCAAGGTGAAATATGCAAAGGAAATCAATCCTGAAACTTTCGAATCATATATAATGGTGGATGATCAGGATGAATCCCTTACCCTTCCGCCAATGAAAATGGAATTCTCCCCTTGCGGAGATGCTGAAGACGGGATAAAACTTCTGGGAATCCCCTTCAGCGGCGATACCCGCGATTCATTCCCGTCACATCTGAACCTTCTGCAGATAGACAGCGAGGATGAGGCTCTGGAGGGACTGCGTTTCTATGACTGCGGACTGCTGAACATCATGCTCAG
>CALZOR010000039.1 GCA_945827785.1 uncultured Bacteroidales bacterium
CACCTGTGCCGGCAGTACTTTCACGAGTATCGAATGCAAAGAAGTTTCTGATGAATCCGTAGAATTTGAAATGATTCTGAAGGTGCTCCTTCGCAGGAGAGGAATCTTTTGCTTCTTTCCTGGCAGCGAACGAAGGCACAGCCAGAAGAAGCGAGAGTGCAATTACAATTATTTTCTTCATATCAAATAATTTAGATTTAAGTACACTTATTCGTTAGAAGCCGATAAAAATCAGCATGAGATATCCGAGTGTAAGTCCGATAACTCCCATAATGATACCTACTGTGGTCATCTGTCTGGTAGTAATCATTCCTGTTGAATGGGCAAGGGCATTAGGAGGAGTACTTACAGGCAGACACATAGCAACCGAAGCAGCAATCGCGACGCCGATGATCATCGCAGGGACTCCGCCAAGGGCTTCGAATGAAGGAATGCCCTTCATTGCGGTTCCTACAACGATGAGAATAGGAACGACAAGGTTCGCAGAAGCGGAGTTTGAAATGAAGTTTGAAAGGAAATAGCAGATAAGGCCACCCACAAGCATTACGACGATTGCATTCCAATCTGTAAAAGGAATATGCTTGATCAGGTTTGCTGCAAGGCCTGTCTGATTGAGTGCAGTTCCTAAGGCAAAACCGCCGGCAACCATCCAGAGTACAGACCAGTTGATTTTATCAAGGTCTCGGGCTTTGAGGATTCCCGTAGCAGAGAAAACTGCAAAAGGAATCATTGCCACTATGTTGGAATTGACTTTGAATACACTTTCAAATACCCAAAGGATGATTGTAAAGGCAAAGGTCACCCAGACTACATATTTCTGGAATGGGGTGGCCCTTACATCACCGGTTTCAATCTTGAGTTCAATGGTCTTTGCCTTGAAAGGATACAATTTCATAAGAAGTACCCATGCAATGAGAAGCATGACAAGTACGAAAGGAACCATTCTGAGCATCCAGTCAAGGAAGTTGATTTCAAAGCCCGCTTCATTGAGGGCTCCGAGGGCAATCGCATTAGGAGGGGTTCCGATAGGGGTACCCATACCTCCGATATTGGCAGCGATAGGGATTGCAAGTGCAAGGGAAATTCTTCCGCCTCCGTCTTTTGGCAATGTTGCAAGGACCGGGGTAAGGAAAGTCAGCATCATCGCTGCCGTTGCAGTGTTGCTCATGAACATTGAGAATACACCGATCACAAGGAGAACACCAAGGAGAACTGTCTTGGGATTCTTACCGAACGGTTTGAGCATCACCTTGGCAAGCTGGACATCAAGGCCGACCTTGGTGGCAGCAAAAGCAAGCACGAAACCACCGAGGAAAAGCATGATGACCGGATCGGCGAAAGCGGCCATGATATCTTTATAATGAGTAAGGCTGCCGACATTCTCCTTTGTAATAAGGAACGCAAGTCCCTTGTTGGATGTGGTCAGAAGAATCGAGACAATGGCTACAACCGATGTAGTCCATGTAGGAATGACCTCAAGAATCCACATCAATGCCGTGAACACGAAAATTGCAATGACTCTCTGCTGAGTCAAAGTGAAAATCGGTTCCAAGGTCTGGGAATCCACGCCGAAAAATGAGGTCGGAACCAGGGCCAGAGCAAATGTAATCAGACAAACGATAAGGAATGAAACGCACCTTTTGACATTCATCGGATGTCCACAGAATGAAAAATACGCCATAATTGGTATTAATTTTTTGTTAAACGGGTTCAAAGGTGGGGAAAATAAATGTGAAAAACAACCGGGGAAGACAAAAACATCGACATGAAACAAAACGGCCGGACCCGGAAAACAATTGTTTTCGAAAGTCCGACCGCTTTCAGATTATTTCAAATGCCTAGATAAGGCCGTTTGATCCGAGGACGATGAGCATGATGTATCCAAGTACAAGGCCAAATATACCCATGATAATACCGGTACGTGCCATATCCTTCTGTTCAATCATACCTGTAGAATGTGCAATTGCATTCGGAGGTGTTGAGATAGGAAGCACCATACCGAGGGACGATCCGATTGCCACTCCGATAAGGAGGGTTGAAACGCCACCGAGAGGCTCGAGGTTTCCGCTGACACTGATTCCGACAGCTGCAAGGATAGGCACCAGAAGGGCTGCCGTTGCAGTATGGGAAATGAAGTTCGCCATTGCGTAGCAGATGAGGCCTGAACCTAC
The DNA here is from genome assembly GCA_945827785.1 of uncultured Bacteroidales bacterium. GTDB lineage: Bacteria > Bacteroidota > Bacteroidia > Bacteroidales > UBA932 > Cryptobacteroides. The sequence continues at coordinate 2,172 of CALZOR010000039.1, forward strand.
AACCATTACTACTGCAGGCCAACTGCCGAACGGTATTGCATTGATAAGAGTCCGCGCAAGACCTGTTTCCTGAAGACCTACTCCAAGGGCAAAACCACCGGCAACCATCCAGAGCACAGACCAGTTGATTTCCTCAAGGTCACGTTTTGTAAGCACACCAGTAATAGCAAATACACCGATAGGAAGCATTGCGACCACATTGGAGTTGACTCCGGTCTTCTTGTCAAGCACCCATAGCAGGACGGTTGCTGCAAAAGTCACATAAACGACGATTGACCTCCAGTCCTTCTTGAGTTCACCTGAGATATTGAGTTCAATTGACTTTGCCTTGAACGGGAACATCTTGAGAAGGAGTACCCATGCGATGAGAAGAAGTACGATAGTGAAAGGAAGCATGAATGACATCCACTCACCGAAACCGATGTTCATGTTCAGACCTGCAGGGTCATTGAGATATTTCAGAGCGATTGCATTCGGAGGAGTTCCGATAGGAGTTCCCATACCGCCAACGTTGGCTGCAATCGGGATTGCCAATGCAAGTGCAGTCTTTCCTTTACCATCCGCAGGAAGGGATTTAAGAACAGGACCAAGGAAGGTAAGCATCATCGCAGCTGTTGCAGTGTTGCTGAGGAACATTGAGAAAACACCTGTGACGATGATGAATCCGAGGAGGACCCAATGAGGCTTCTTGCCGAAAGGCTTGAGCATCACCCTTGCAAGGAAAAGGTCAAGTCCGCTCTTTGATGCCGCGATTGCAAGGACAAAACCACCGATGAACAGCATGATGATTGGATCGGCAAAGCAATGCAACAGGGACTTGTAGCTTGAAAAGGCGCCAAGTGCCTCAGGCTCAGCATTTCTGAAAAAGACCAATGAACTGTCTGAAGTTGCGAACAGAAGCAATACTACAACCATTACTGAGGTCGTCCATGCAGGGACAGCCTCAAAAAGCCACATGAGAGTTGCGAACAGGAAGATAGCCAATGTTCTTTTCTGGATGATGGTCATTCCGTCAATCCAGTTTTCCATCGGGAGACACCAGATGGTAAGAGCAGCCACGATTGCGATGACGATTCTGATTGTCCTTGAAACAAACTTCCTGTCGTCAACTCTGTGAGCCTTCTTCCATTCATGGTATGATTCCACAAGATGGTAGCCGAAGAAATTTTTATACATATCTATTAGTTTAGCTTATAATTACTATCAGTTTTTCAAATAGGCCGCAAATTTAGTTTATTTTTAAATACCTTACAACATAAAAGAGGTGAATGAAATCCACATTTCAATCACCTCTCCATATAATGTTCAGAAAAATCAGATTATACCCTGCTCAAGCATCGCATGTGCGACCTTCATGAATCCTGCGATATTGGCACCCTTGACATAGTTGATGTATCCGTCAGGCTGGGTTCCGTACTTGACACAGGCCTCATGGATTGAGGACATGATATGGTGCAGTTTTTCATCCACCTCGGCAGCACTCCAGCTGATATGCATCGCATTCTGGGTCATTTCAAGTCCGGATGTCGCAACTCCTCCTGCATTTACGGCCTTTCCCGGAGCGAACATGATGCCGGCTTTCTGGAATGCAGCGATTGCCTCAGGAGTACATCCCATATTGGAAACCTCTGCACAAAGCCATGTTCCGTTGGCAAGAAGTTCCTCTGCATCAGCTCCTGTAAGTTCGTTCTGGAATGCACATGGCATTGCAATGTCGCATTTGATGCTCCATGCCTTCTTTCCCGGATAGAAAGTTGCTGACGGGAATTTCTGAGCGAATGGGGCAACGACGTCATTATTGGAAGCCCTGAGTTCAAGCATATAGGCAATTTTTTCCGCATTCATGCCTTCAGGGTCATAGATAGCTCCGTCAGGACCTGAAATCGCAATGACCTTGGCTCCGAGCTGTGTAGCCTTGGTAGCTGCGCCCCATGCAACGTTGCCGAAGCCGGAGAGAGCAACAGTTTTGCCGGCGATTTCCTTTCCCTGCATGTGCAGCATGTGCTGAACGAAATAAACGGCTCCGAAACCTGTCGCCTCAGGACGCAGGATTGAACCGCCCCAGGTCATTCCCTTTCCGGTAAGCACGCCCGTATTATACTGCTGGGCAAGCTTGCGGTACATTCCGTCAAGATATCCGATTTCTCGTCCGCCGACTCCGATATCTCCCGCAGGGACATCCTGGTCAGGACCGATGACTCTCCAGAGTTCAAGCATGAATGCCTGGCAGAATCTCATGATTTCCGCATCTGACTTGCCTTTGGGGTTGAAATCTGAACCTCCCTTGGCACCTCCCATAGGAAGGGTGGTGAGAGCATTCTTGAAAGTCTGCTCAAAACCGAGGAATTTGAGGATTGAAGGATTCACCGAAGGGTGGAACCTCAAACCTCCCTTATAAGGACCGATGGCAGAGTTGAACTGAACCCTGTATCCGGTATTTGTCTGGATTTCACCATTGTCATCAACCCAGGTCACCTTGAATGTGAGAATACGCTCAGGTTCGACAATGCGCTCGACAATCTTGGCATCCTCGAACTCAGGATGCTGGTTGTAAACGTCCTCAACAGACTCCAATACTTCACGTACCGCCTGGAGATATTCCTTCTCATAAGGGTACTTGGCCTGAAGTGAAGCCATGATTTTGTTTGTATCCATTACTGTGTTTTAATGTGTTATGTAGTTATGTATAATGATTTAAGTTTCGCTATATGCGAAACTTAAATTGGTTATTATTTGACTTCCCAGGTAGATCCGCTTCTGAGCAGATCATCAACACAATGAATCTTTGATTTCTCCTTTACTTGTTCCACCTGATTCTGGACTCCGGCATCGTAAGTAACTGCCTTGACATCACGGATAACACCGAGTGCAACAGGGAAATCAGGATACTTCATATCTGCAAGCATCATGTGGATGCCGACATTGTCCGAATGAGCATCATGTACGAGGATATCATCTTCGGTAACGCCATTCTCCCCTATTGTCACCACTCTCAGTCCCATTCCGTCAAGTACAAGTCCCTTGTCGCGATTCTTTCCGAAAATCATACGCTCACCATGACGCAGCACTATCGTCCTGTCTGCACGTACATCCTTGTCCGCAATGAGTTTATGTGCTCCGTCATTGAAAATCACACAGTTGGTAAGCATTTCCATTACAGAGCATCCCTCATGCTTTGCAGCTGCCAGCATGATTTCGCTGTTGAGTTTGAGCTCAGTATCAAGGCTGCGAGCAAAGAACGTCCCTTTTGCTCCAAGCACAAGGCTTCCTGGATTGAAAGGTGGTTCCACGGTTCCGTATGGTGAAGTCTTCGTTATTGCTCCGAACTTGGATGTCGGAGAATACTGACCTTTTGTCAAGCCATAAATCTGGTTGTTGAACAGGACAATATTAATATCGACATTTCTCCTTATTGCATGGATGAAATGGTTTCCTCCGATTGCAAGCGCATCGCCATCACCGCAGGCCTGCCAAACGGTGAGATTCGGATTGGCAACCTTGATTCCGGTTGATATGGCTGTCGCACGTCCGTGAATGCTGTGGAAACCATAGGTATTCATATAATATGGAAGGCGGGAAGAGCAACCGATACCAGATACAACAACATATCTTTCCTTGCTGTATCCCAAAACTTCCGTCACATCAGGAAGTGCTCTCTGAAGAGCGGCAAGAACACCATGGTCACCGCAGCCGGGGCACCATCTTACTTCCTGGTCGCTTTTGAATTCCTTGAATGTATATCTTGGCATTGTTTTGTCTTTTTAGAGGTTATCCTTAATTGCAGCAACTATTTCCTGAACAAGGAAAGGCTGGCCCTGTACTTTGTTGTACTGACTGTAACTGAACTGAGGGAGACGTCCGCGCAAATAGTTTACGAAATGTCCGCTGTTGAGTTCACATACAAGAATGTGCTCAAAACGGCTGAAAATCTCCTCAGTATTCTTTGGAAGAGGGAGAATATAGTCAAAATTCGCCAGACTCACGTCAAGACCTTCCTCGCGTGCCTGCTGGACTGCAGAAAGGAGGTGTCCATATGTACCTCCCCAGCCAACAACCAGCAGTTTTCCGGATTCGCTGCCATAAACCTGCTGGAGAGGAATGTCCTCAGCAACCTTTTCGACTTTCATAGCCCTTTCAGCAACCATGATAGCATGATTCTGAGGATCTGAAGAGAGGACACCATTGTGGTTCTTCTCAAGGCCTCCGACCCTGTGCTCACATCCAGCCATGCCAGGCACAGCCCATTTGCGTACAAGAGTTTCAGGATCACGCTCATAAGGTTTGTATTCAGTATTCGGCTGTATAAAAGGAGGAACAATCTTAGGATAATCCTTCATGGAAGGTATCAGCCAAGGCTCGGAACCGTTTCCGAGGAAGCCTTCCGAGAGAAGGAGGACAGGAGTCATGTGCTCAAGGGCAATTTTTGCGGCATTGAAAGCAGCATCAAAACATCCAGCCGGCGAATGCGCAGCCATTACGACCAAAGGACACTCTCCATTGCGGCCATAAAGCGCCTGATTAAGGTCAGTCTGTTCAGTTTTGGTCGGGATACCTGTAGAAGGACCTGCACGCTGAACGTCAATGACCACCAGAGGCAGCTCAGTCATCACGGCAAGTCCAAGGGCCTCGCTCTTGAGTGAAAGACCCGGACCAGAAGTAGTTGTAACGGCAAGACTGCCGGCAAAGGCAGCTCCGATTGCCGTGCATATTCCGGCAATTTCATCCTCGGCCTGAACGGTTTTTGCTCCAAGGTTCTTGTGGATTGCAAGTTCTTCGAGGATATTTGTAGCCGGGGTAATCGGGTATGAACCGCAGAATAGCGGAAGTCCCGATTTCTCAGAAGCAGCAAGCAGTCCCCATGCAGTAGCCTGGTTGCCTGTGATGTTCCTGTACAGTCCTTTTTTCTGGTCTGCCGGCTCTACTGTATATGTGTTCGGAATAGCCTGAATGTTCGCTGCATAGTTGAAACCATCCTTCAGCACCTTCTTGTTCGGTTCAATCAGTTCAGGATGCTTCTTCGAGAACTTCTTTTCAAGGTATTTGAAAACATATTCCATCGGACGGTTGTAGATGTAACATGCCATTCCAAGCGTGAACATGTTCTTGCACTTGACTATGGTCTTATGGTCAAGGCCACTGTCTTTCAGACTCTCTTCCGTCAGTGTCGTGATAGGTGCCACGATGATGGTCCTGTCCTCTATATAAAGTTCAGCGATTGGATCACTTTTCAAACCGGCTCTTTTGAGACCTTCTTCATCAAATGTGTCTCCGTCAATCAGAACCAGCGCAGTCCTCTTGAGCCATTTGGCATTGGCCTTGAGAGCTGCCGGGTTCATCGCCACAAGCATGTCGCAGAAGTCACCCGGGGTGTTGATATGTCCACTTCCGATATGGACCTGAAAGCCCGACACACCTGAAACAGTGCCATGCGGGGCCCTGATCTCTGCCGGATAGTCCGGGAATGTTGAGAGTTCGTTACCAAAGATTGCCGACATATCTGCAAAAAGAGATCCGGTAAGCTGCATACCATCTCCCGAATCTCCTGCAAATCTTATGACTACATCCTTAGTATCAATTACCTTGTGTTGCATCGTCTATATATTTGGGTTAATAAATTTGTCAAATTCTCAGCAAATTTATAACAATATTTTATAAATCAATACTCTTTTTCAAGAAATTGCAAGAAGTCTGCAACACAAGGAAATCGGGAAAAAGGAAAACCTATTCCATTAGTTTTTTATACTTGAAACGCTTAGGCTCCTCGTTTCCAAGACGACGTTTCTTATTCTCCTCGTACTCAGTGTATGAACCTTCGAAGAAATATACCTGTGAGTCGCCTTCGAACGCAAGTATATGAGTAGCGATACGGTCAAGGAACCATCTGTCATGTGAAATGACCACTGCACAACCGGCGAAGTTCTCAAGGCCCTCCTCAAGAGCACGTATAGTGTTGACATCCACGTCGTTGGTCGGTTCGTCAAGAAGCAGGACATTTCCTTCGTCCTTCAGAGTGAGGGCAAGGTGAAGACGATTGCGCTCACCTCCGGAAAGGATTCCGCAAAGTTTCTCCTGGTCTGCCCCTGAGAAATTGAATCTCGACACATAGGCCCTTGCATTGACTTCCCTCTTGCCGAGCTTTACAAACTCCGAATCGTTTGCAATGGTCTGATATACGGTCTTGTCAGGGTCAATGCTCTTATGCTGCTGATCCACATAGGCAATCTTGACAGTCTCGCCAATGGTGATTTCTCCGCTGTCCGGTTTGTCCAGTCCCATGATCAGGCGGAAGAGAGTTGTCTTTCCCGCGCCGTTCGGGCCTATGACGCCGACAATTCCTGCTGGCGGGAGTACAAAATTGAGGTTCTCATAGAGAAGCTTGTCGCCGTAAGCCTTGGATACATTCTTGAACTCGATGACCTTGTTACCAAGACGCGGACCGTTCGGGATGAAGATTTCCAGCTTGGCCTCCTTCTCCCTTCCATCATCGGCAGCAAGTTTCTCATAAGCGCCCAGACGGGCCTTAGACTTGGCCTGACGTGCCTTCGGGGCCATTCTTACCCACTCAAGCTCCCTTTCAAGAGTTTTGCGACGTTTGCTTTCCTGTTTCTCTTCCATCGCGAGGCGATTGCTCTTCTGGTCAAGCCATGACGAGTAATTTCCCTTCCATGGGATTCCCTCTCCCCTGTCAAGTTCAAGAATCCATCCTGCAACATTGTCAAGGAAATAACGGTCATGGGTAACAGCAATCACCGTTCCCTTATACTGCTGCAGATGTGCTTCAAGCCACTGGATACTTTCAGTATCGAGGTGGTTGGTCGGCTCGTCAAGCAGAAGTACATCCGGCTGTCTCAGGAGCAGACGGCAGAGAGCCACTCTTCTGCGCTCTCCTCCTGAAAGAGTAGAGACCTTTGCATCTGAAGGAGGACACTGGAGCGCATCCATCGCTCTTTCAAGCTTTGCATCAATCTCCCATCCTCCACAATGATCTATTTTTTCTGTCAGTTCTCCCTGAAGCATGATCAGGTCATTCATTTTATCAGGATCCTCCATGACCTCGGGATCGCAGAAGGCAAGATTAACCTCCTCGTATTTTTTCAGAAGGTCCATTACCTCCTGAACACCCTCCTGGACTACTTCAATCACGGTCTTTTCCGGATCCATCTGTGGTTCCTGCTCCAGATAGCCAACAGAATATCCGGGTGCCCATACAACTTCCCCCTGATATCCGGTCTCAACACCGGCGATGATTTTCATCAAGGTGGACTTACCTGAACCGTTCAGACCGATGATACCGATCTTCGCGCCATAGAAGAAAGACAGATAGATGTCTTTCAGTATCACTTTATTGTTGTGTGGCAGGGTCTTGCCAACACCATTCATCGAAAAAATAATCTTCTCGTCTGCCATATATTTCTGTATATTATCGTTTTATCCGGCTGCAAAGATAAGGTTTCAATCCTTATCTGCCAAACTATTCCTGAGCCTTGCCCTTTCAATTCTGAACCATTCACTCGGATTTTCTTTCATGAAGAGCCTGAATGCCATATTGAATGCAGCCAGGGAGTTGAAGCCGCACTGACAATATATGTTCACAATCTTCAATGAAGGGTTTTCATGAAAAAGAAGAATGGAATGTCTGATTCGATAGTAATTTACGAATTGCCTGAAATTCCTTCCGGTACACAGGCTGATAGCTTTTGAAACATAGGTTTTATTGGAGCCTACAGCCCTTGCAACATCATTGATATTCAGCTCATTGTTGAGATAAGGCTGTTCGTTTTCAAAATATTCGGTCAATCTGTTGTATATTATCCTGTTGCAGTCCTCCTCTGAAACCGGATCGAAATTCAGCTCGATTGTCGATGACTTGATTGATTCGAAAATCAGCGTCTCCTGCGAATCCATGAAGGTGAAGACAGTTTCTTTTGACATCCTGTAGACCAAAGAACAGATACTGGCAAGCATGAGGGCATCCAGGAGCAGGATGACACCTGTTCCGAAGTCTGCGCCACAGAAATAATTGAACACGGCAAGATATGTCATCATTGCAAGAATATAGCTTATATCCTCAAACAAATACACGACAGAGATAACACCCTTCAGTTTCATGACCAGACTGATATTGCGGACATGATGCAGCATACACAGAAAGAAATAGACAGACACACCTGTTATCAGCAACGTAACAAAAATAGCGAATACAGGAGGTGAAGCCGGAGGGAAAATCCTTGCAAGGCACATCAGATGCAGGGAAAACAAAATTGCATCCACTCCGGCAGAGACATAGAATACCGGTCTGTAATCCGTAATGTAATTAAATGAGAAGGATAGGATCAACAAAGGCGTGACAACGACCGTCAGGTCAAGCATGAGTCTGGATGCCAAGGATGTCTTAATAAACATCCCTGAAATGACCACACAGACATTCATCAGCAGGAGTACCGGGATAAATGCCAACTTGTTATCACGGCTCACAGGCTTCTTCCTATTCCTAATCATCACATATACCGTCAACGTAACCAGCGACAGGACGGTTACCGCCGCTATCAAAAAATCCATAGATATTGACTTTTAATAAATCTCCAGATGTACTACCGAAAGAATATTCCGATATGTGGTCAGAAACTTTTGACAACGGCATCAGTCAAATGATTCCAATGGCAAATCTATAACAAAATCCCCCTTGCAGAGTACTTTGCAAAAGGGATTTCGTCACATTTTTCTGTTTTAATAAATTTTTGGAGAAATAATAGGTTTAATTTTCCGTTTTCTCTTTTTTCAATTTCAATCCTGTCTTGATTTCCTCGAAGCCCTCTCCATAGACACTGTTGGCGGAGCTGACGGAAATGAAGGCTTTCTTGTCGATTTTCATAATCTCATTGATGACTTCATTCATCTGATGTTTTCTTGAAATTATGAGAAGCACCTTGCTTTCAGCCTGGCTGTACCAACCGACGGATTGAAGGGCTGTCACTCCCCTGTGGACATTGTTTATTATGTGATCGGCTATTTCCTGGTATTTGGGTGAGAACACGAGAATCTGAACCGAAGACTTGTTGCCAAGCAGTACATAATCCACTCCGAACGAAAAGACAATCATGACGACAAATCCATATATCATGTCCACAATGCCCTTGTCAGGTACAAGAAGCATAAGGGAAATTATGAAAAGGTCCGTTATCAGATATACCCTTCCAGGGGATACAGGCCAATACTTGTTTACTACCATGGCAATGATGTCAGTTCCCCCGGTACTTCCGCCACGAAGAATTGTAAGACCGATTCCGATGGATTCCATAGCTCCTCCTATCAAGGCAACCATTATCTTGTCAGGGATATCGGTAACTTCCAGGACAGGGAAATGAGGAAGAATTTCAAAAAGCACAGACGACAAGGCAATCACATAGATAGTCTTGAAACCGAAGGCCTTTCCAAGGAAGATCACTCCAACAATCAGAAGCAGGGTATTCAGAATAGGGAATGACCATCCGATAGGGATGCCTGTTCCAAATTGCAGGATTGTACACAAACCGGTCAGGCCGCCACTGGCAATTCCGTTGGGAATCAAGAAAGAAGTCCATCCCATGCAATAAAGCAATGTGCCGAGGGATAGAAGGATATAATCCCAGATTACAGAAAACACATTCTTGGCTTTCATATACCTCCTATTTGACAACGATATTCACAATTTTTCCAGGAACAACTATGACTTTGACGATATTGCCTCCTGCAACATATTTTACAGTCTGGTCCATTGCACGCACCTTAGCCTCAACTTCCTCGCGTGAAGTATCAGCCGGGAGGTTTACTGTAAAGCGGGTTTTTCCGTTGAATGAAACCGCATAGGTGCAGTTGTTCTCCACGGTATAAGCCTCGTTATATTCAGGGAAACCGGCATAGCTGATGCTTCCCTCGTGCCCAAGAGCAGACCAGAGTTCCTCGCAGATGTGAGGTGCGAATGGAGACAGGAGGATAATCAAAGGTTCAAGAATCTCCCTCTTGCAGCACTTGTGGTCATAAAGTTCATTGACGGCTATCATAAATGCACTCACTGCTGTATTGAAAGAGAAGGCTTCGATGTCTGTCTGGACCTTGCCGATGAGCTTATGAAGGGTCTTGAGTTCCTCCGGATTTGCCTTTTCATCTGAAACGATGAAATTGTCCCTGTCATAGAACATCCTCCATATCCTCTTGAGGAAGCGGTTGACGCCATCAATACCCTTTGTGTCCCATGGCTTTGACTGCTCAAGAGGGCCGAGGAACATTTCGTAAAGCCTCAGGGTGTCAGCTCCATATGTATCGCATATCATATCCGGATTGACGACATTGAACATCGACTTCGACATTTTCTCAATGGCCCATCCGCAGATATATTCTCCATTTTCAAGAATGAATTCGGCATTCGCATAGTCCGGCATCCATGCCTTGAAAGCATCAATGTCAAGACGGTCGTTATGGACGATGTTGACATCGACATGGATTTCAGTTGTCTCATACTGGTCTTTCAGGCCGACTGAGACAAAGGTGTTGGTATTGATGATTCTGTATACGAAATTCGAACGTCCCTGAATCATTCCCTGGTTAATCAGTTTCTTGAAAGGCTCCTTCTCGCACACATAGCCGAGGTCATAGAGGAACTTGTTCCAGAAACGGGAGTAGATAAGGTGACCTGTAGCATGCTCGGTACCACCGATATAGAGGTCCACATTGCGCCAGTACTCATCTGCCTCGCGGCTTACAAGGGCCTCGTCATTGTGCGGATCCATGTAGCGGAGATAGTAGGCGCTGCTGCCTGCAAATCCAGGCATCGTGCTCTTTTCTATCGGACAACCATCATAGGTCCAGTCTTTTGCGCGTCCAAGAGGCGGTTCTCCCGTCTCAGTAGGAAGATACTTATCCACTTCAGGGAGTTCCAGAGGCAGTTTGTCCATCGGCATCGGAGTAGCGACTCCGTCCTTGAAATACATCGGGAAAGGCTCTCCCCAGTATCTCTGACGTGAGAAGATGGCATCGCGCAGCCTGTAATTTATTTTTCTGCGGCCGATTCCATGTGCCTCTACATAGTCGATTGCCGCCGGGATTGCTTCTTTAACCGTCATGCCATTGAGGAAGCCGGAATTGCACATGATTCCCTCTTTGGCGTCAAAACTTGACTCGGAAACATCGCAGCCCTCTATCAGAGGAATTATCGGAAGGTCAAAACGCTTTGCAAAGGCATAGTCACGGCTGTCATGGGCAGGAACCGCCATGATGGCACCGGTACCATAGCCGGCAAGCACATACTCGGAAATCCATACAGGCACCTTGTCTCCAGTAAGCGGATTGACTGCGTAAGAGCCGGAGAAGACTCCTGTCACATTTCTTGTCTGGGCAATCCTTTCACGCTCAGTCTTCTTTCTTGCCATCGCAAGATATTCTGCTACAGCTTCTTTCTGCTCCTCGGAAGTGAGTTTTTCAACCCATTCACTTTCCGGAGCAAGTACCATGAAAGTTACACCGAACACTGTATCTGCACGTGTGGTGAAGATTGTCATGTCATATTCTCTGTCACCGTTGAAGGTCTTGAATACCATTTCCGCACCCTGACTGCGACCAATCCAGTTGCGCTGCATGTCTTTCAAAGAGTCTGTCCATTCAAGATCCTCCAGATCGTCAAGCAGACGTCCTGCATAAGCCGATACTCGGAGTTGCCACTGGGTCATCTTCTTCTGCTCGACAGGATGGCCTCCACGTACGGAATAGCCCTCCTTCACCTCATCATTGGCGAGGACGGTTCCAAGAGCAGGGCACCAGTTGACAGAGGTTTCACCCTGATATGCAATACGATAGCGCATCAGGACAGCAGCTTTCTCCTTGTCTGACATTGAGTTCCATTCCTGAGCGGTGAAAGGCATACCCTCAGTGCAGGCTGCATCAACGGCTGCACTTCCGCCCTGTGCAAAAGCGGCCTCCAGATCTTCTATAGGTCTCGCCTTGCCCTGAGCATTGTCATACCAGCAGCCGAACATCTTGAGGAAGGCCCACTGAGTCCATTTGTAGTATTTCGGATCGCATGTTCTCACCTCGCGTGACCAGTCATAGGAAAAACCTATACGGTCGAGTTGCTGACGATAGCGATTGATATTGGTCTGGGTAGTCACTGCCGGATGCTGTCCTGTCTGGATGGCATATTGCTCTGCCGGAAGTCCGAATGCATCATAACCCATCGGGTGAAGCACATTGAATCCGCAGAGTCTCTTGTAGCGGCTGTAGATGTCACTTGCGATATATCCCAACGGATGTCCAACATGAAGTCCTGCTCCGGAAGGATAAGGGAACATGTCAAGTACGTAGTATTTCGGCTTGGAGCTATCAGACTCCGCCTTGAATGTGTGGTTGGCTGCCCAATATGCCTGCCACTTGCTTTCGATTTCTTTAAAATTGTAATCCATATATGGTTAAGTGAAAAATCCTGCAAAAGTAATATTTATTTCTTGATTCCGAAACTTGGCCGTCCCTTCTTTTCAAGTCTGAATTCAATCGGGATTGTCATGGAAGAACGGACTTTCGCTCCCTTAAGCCTGGCCGGCTTCCACTTAGGAGAGGCAGCTACGACCTTAACGGCCTCTGCATCAAGTTCTTCAGAAACGCCTCGGACAACCCTGACATTGGATACGCTTCCGTCCTTATTGATGACGAACTCGACCATGACACGGCCCTGAATTCCGTCCCGCACGGCTTCAGGCGGATATTTCAGATATTTGTACACCCATTTTGTAAGGAACTGCGTAGGGTCGGTACTGTTCAGGAACATCGGTTTCTGGTCACAGTCATAATATGGGACTATATCAGCGTACTGGCAAGTCCTGGATGGAGTTTCATCTTTTTTGAAGGCAAGGCTGACAGAAGTGTTGGCGATTGCTATTGTAAGATTGTATATATATTCAAGTTCCCTCTCCATCATGTCGTATTCAATTATGGATTCGGTATCCCTGGACGTATTGTGTTCGGAGTAATGTCCGGTTGTCAGGAATACGGCAGGGATTTCCTTTGCATGGAATACCCTATGATCGGAAGGATATGGTTCGGCTGCCGTAAGCTGGGGATTAATCGGCTGCAGCTCTCCGGAAAGAGAATTTATTATGATGTTCAGGTCGGCATTTGATCCTGTATAGGCATAAAAGCCCCGGCTTCCGGTACCGAGCATGTCAAGATTGATCATTGCCTCAATCTTGTCTGCATCGGCAAAGGAACGGTTCAGGAAATACCACGCCCCGGCATGGGTTTCCAAAGAAGCTCCGAAGGCGACGAAGAGGACTGAACGGCGGAAAAGGATTTTATTGGTCTGCACCATCCTTGCAAGTTCCATCATCATCGCCAGTCCCGAAGCGTTTCCATTTGCACCAGGATATATTTTATTGACCTGTTGCCCGTCAACGGTCACGAGATCAGGAGGGAGGTTATCCAGACGTGCTCCTATTACTATGTATTTGTCTCTCATTGACTTGTCATAACCTTGTACGAAGCCGATGACATTGCGGGAAGTCAGAGTGTCGCCATTTTCCTTTCTTATTCCAAAGATATCCCCACCTTTTGTAGATATTATGTCAACTCCATAATCTGCCATGATACGCTCTACATAGGATGCTGCTTCAATCTCACCCGGTCCACCTGCCGGACGGCCTTCATTCTGAACGGAAGATAGGGCTCTTACATGGTTTCTCAGCGATATAACTGTCTCACTGTCATATAGTTCCATATAAGATACATCTTTTCTATATTGGGCAGACGCCACAAAACCCATGAGCACAGCGAAGACTGTGCAAAAAATAAATCGGAATTTCATTCTAAAAATCATTCACTCAAGTTTCGATAAATGCGAAACTTAAATCATTCATTTACCAAAATCCATACATCTTTGGGGCAGAAAGGCTCCTGACGGACCTTTGACAGAGCTTGCGAGGCTTCAACCAGAGTGTTGCATGGACAAACTCCCACAGCCATCAGTCCTCCCCTGAAACTGATGAGCATAGGTGAGTATCCTCTTTCAGAAGCCGTGCCAAGAAGTTTCTCGGCGTTGGAACGAGTGCGGAAAGAACCTACGATTATATGGTATCTGTACTCAAGCTTTGTTGCAAAAAGGCCTCCCATGGCAGATGGATTGAGGATTGACCCACCTGCCTGATGGATTGAATCCAAGGCTGCAAGGGAATCCAGCCTTGCCAGGGAATCACGAAGCATCTCTTCCTGCCTTTTGAGCGAGTCGATACGTGCCTG
>CALZOR010000040.1 GCA_945827785.1 uncultured Bacteroidales bacterium
GGAAGATGCATCCGTCCTCGGTCAGTTTCCTGATGGGGCTGAGGGAAAATACCTGAAACCCGCCGCTGTCGGTGAGGATGGGTCTGTCCCAGGACTCGAATTTGTGCAGTCCGCCTGCGGCCCTGAGGATGTCAAGGCCCGGGCGGAGATAGAGGTGGTAGGTGTTCCCGAGAATGATTTCCGCACGGATGTCTTCCTTGAGGTCGCGGTGGTATATGCCCTTGACCGAGCCCACAGTTCCGACCGGCATGAAAATCGGTGTCTCGATTCTTCCGTGGTCGGTTGTGATGACTCCGCAGCGTGCTGAAGACTGGGGATCCTTATGTGTCTGGGTAAATGTCATTATTACAGTTCAACTTCAATTGTCCATCCGAATTTGTCCGGAGCCTCTCCGTACTGGATGGATGTGATGTATTTGTAAAGTGCAAGGCTCTTTTCTCCGCAGAGGCCGTTGCCGTAGGTATAGACGGTCTCCTGGTCGGATTCGAGTGAAGGTTTGTCAACGATTTTGTGCACCGGAGTGATGACCACTGCCGTACCGCACTCTCCAACCTCCTCGAAGCTTCCTAGCTCTTCAACCGGAACAGGCCTTCTCTCGACAGTCATTCCGAGCTCCCTTGCTGCAACTTCCAGGGATTTGTTGGTTATGGACGGAAGTATGCTGTCGGAAAGCGGGGTGATGTAGCTGTTGCCCTTGATTCCGAAGAAGTTTGATGAGTTGTATTCGTCGATGAACTTGCGCGAGGTTGGGTCAAGGTAGAGAACGGCCTTGTAGCCAAGCTTCACTGCCTTGTTGAGAGAGAGGAGGGAGCATGCATAGTTGCCGCCTACCTTGTATGCTCCGCTGCCGTTAGGTGCAGCCCTGTCATAGTCCCTTGCAATGACTACGTCGATTGCCTCAAGGGCTCCTCCGGTGTAGGCTCCTACAGGCGAGCAGAGCATCATGAAAACGCACTCGGTCGAAGATTTCACGCCAAGCTGGGGATTGCTGCCGAAAAGGATCGGGCGGATGTACATTGATGCATTGTTACCGTAAGGCGGAAGGAAGTCGATGTTTTCTTTGACGATGCGCTTGCACATCTGAATGAACATTTCCTCTGAAGGAGCTTCTATCCCGAGGTACTCGGCAGATTTGCGCAGTCTCTTCGCGTTCTCGTCTGGGCGGAAGATTCTCACCTTGCCGTCCTTACCCCTGAATGCCTTGAGGCCTTCGAAGCACTGGATGCCGTAGTGGAGGGATCCGGCGAATGCACTGATGCTGATGTAATCGTCTGTCCTGCTCTCTATTTCAGACCATTTCCCGTTCTTGAACTCGGTATAGAGGATGGTATTGGTCTTGTGATAGGCAAATGAAAGGTTGTCGAAGTCAATCGTGCTCATATCAGATAAGGATTTCAAATAGTTTGTTATTTTCGTTTATATACTCGTAAGAAAAGTTCTGTTCATTCATTCTGCGGGTGATTTCCTCAATGCAGGCTTTGTCCGTAACCTCGATTCCAATAAGCGCCGGTCCGAAGTCCTTGTTCGTCTTCTTGATGTACTGGAAATGAACTAGGTCCGCCTCAGGGCCGAGGATATCCCTCACGAATGAGAGGATGACTCCGGATTTCTGAGGGAAGTTAACGATGAAGTAATGCTTGAGCCCTTCATAAAGGAGGGATTTCTCCCGGATTTCCTCCATCCTGATGATGTCGTTGTTGCTTCCGCTGACGATGCAGGCGATGTTCTTTCCCCGTATCTTGTCGGCATAGAAGCGGAGGGCTGCAACGGAAAGGGCTCCTGCCGGCTCCACAACGATGGCATTCTTGTTATACATGTTGATGATGGTGGTGCAGACAGCTCCTTCCGGAACGACGATGATGTCGTCGAGTACCCTCTTGCAGATTTCATAGGTCAGGGCTCCTGCCTTCTTCACTGCCGCCCCATCTACAAATTTGTCAATGTGCTCAAGCTCGACGATTTCACCCTTCTCGATAGCCGTCTTCATGCATGGCGCTCCTGCCGGCTCAACTCCGATGACCTTGGTCGAAGGGGACATCCTCTTGATGTATGAGCCTATTCCGGAAGCAAGTCCGCCTCCTCCAATCGGAACGAAGATGTAGTCCAGAGGCTGCTTTGCCTGCTGGAGGATTTCATATCCGATAGTTCCTTGTCCTTCAATGATTTTCGGGTCGTCGAAAGGAGGGATGAATGTCTTCCCGCTCTGTTTTGCATATTCGATTGCAGCTGCATTGGCTGCATCGAAGGTGTCACCTGTGAGGATGATGTCCACATAGTCGCGTCCGAACATTCGCACCGAGTCGATCTTCTGCCTTGGAGTAGTCGTAGGCATATAGATGGAACCCTTGATTTTCAGCTTGTTGCAAGAGAATGCAACTCCTTGTGCATGGTTTCCGGCGCTAGCGCAAACGATGCCGCTGGCAAGTCTTTCAGGCTCGATTGACCTGATTTTGTTGTATGCACCTCTGATTTTGTATGAACGTACCATCTGGAGATCCTCCCTTTTGAGGAAAATCTGTGCATCATACATTTCAGACAAGTTGTTATTCTTCTTGAACGGAGTCGGCTCAAGAATTTCTTCAAGGACTTTGGAAGCTTTGATTATCTCTTCCACAGCCGGATAATATGCTGATGTGCTCATATATGTGTTTTTAGAAATCCATTTAATCAAGCATTATAAGTGCAAGGGACCTGTGGCTGAACTCCAGCCTCACCTTGTCGTCCACCGCCCTGTTGAGGGTGGCCTTCCACCAATTGTCAAAAACCACGTCCCCGGTCTGCCACTGAAGGCCTGAAGACTTGATTTTCAGACTGTTATCTGGGCTGAATATGGAAACTTTCCTGCCTGTTCCACACTCCATTTCAAGGGTGTCGGTTGCCGCGAAAACAGTTCCATGGTCAGTCACCATCTCCACTATCCTGTCTTTCAGGTCGAACATTCTGGTGTATTCCATAAGAAGGGACATGTTCCCGATGGTGTGGTCTTCCCTCTGTCCGGTCGCGCCGACAATTCTGATGATGGAGGCTTCGCCCATATTCTCCATAACCCACCTGAAAGCCTTGGTCTGGTCGTTGTATTCCTGTTCTTCGACCTTGACTATCAGGTCTTTATATTTTTCCTGCAAGCTTTTTGACAGAGAATCCATGTCGCCTATGACAAGGTCTGGAAGCCTGTCTTTCGAGAAAACCGCCTTCATGTTCCTGAGGTACTTCGAGAAGGCTCCGTCGCAGCATACGATGAAATCCGCCTCCCTGAGAATATATCTCGGATATTCGGTTTTCGGGAAATCCCCGTTGCAGACTATGACTACGTTTCTATGCATGGTGCCCGGTTATTTTAGAGGATGTGCCCTCGGTAGTCTTCCAGCTTCCGGCATCCCTGAATCCGAGAAGGAAATCTTTCACGGCCATTCTCTTCTTTCCCGAAACCTGAAGCTCTTTCACTGAAACCGCGCCGTCGGATGTTGCGATTGCAAGGAAGGTCCTGCCGTCCGAGAGAATGTCCCCCGGATTTGCAGATTCCATCCCGGCCTCCCTGAGCATTGCAGTATATCTCTCTCCTTCAATCCTTTCCGCAGAATATATCTTGAGCTGCTGAATCTTGTCATCCTTGACGAGCTCGGTATATGCCCCCGGATATGGGCTCAGGCCGCGGATGAGGTTATATACATGCTTTGTCTTGCATCTGAAATCGATGTGGCAGAGCTCCTTTGTAATCTTCGGCGCCGGTTTGAGCACTTCGGCGCCCTGGATGAAGCTTTTCTGAACTCTTGTGTCCACATGGTTCTCGATTATGGCCTCGACTGTCTGGACAACCAGTTTAGAGCCCATTTCCATGAGCCTGTCATGAACATCCCCCACATTCTCATCCTCTCCGATAAGGCACTGCTCCCTGAACATGATTCCTCCGGTGTCCATTCCCTCGTCAATCATGAAGGTGGTCACACCGGTAGCCTTCTCTCCATTGATGACAGCCCAGTTGATAGGGGCGGCACCACGGTATTGAGGCAGCAGGGCTGCATGGAGGTTGAATGTTCCCAGACGAGGAATCTCCCAGACAACTTTCGGCAGCATACGGAAGGCCACGACCACGAAGAGATCCGGTTTCCATGCTTTCAGTGCGTCGAGGAACTCAGGGTCCTTTAGGGAAACTGGCTGGAGGACAGGGATATTGTGCTCCACGGCATATTTCTTGACAGCGCTTTCATTCACCTTCAGGCCCCTTCCGCTGGCCTTGTCGGCAACCGTCACGACTCCGACAATCTCAAAGCCGTTGCGTATGAGCTCGTCCAGAGGCGCCACAGCAAACTCCGGAGTACCCATATATACGATTCTTGTTTTCTTGAAAAAGCTCATAATCTTGATTTTTATCTTTCTCCACGTGCTCTTGAATGCATCCATATTGATTATTGAAGAGTCGTTTATCGCCTTCCATGTCAGATACATTCCCAGAGGGAAAAGCACATAGCTCGAGATGAATACCCCGGTGAACGGGTCCACGGCGCCATCCCTTGCCAGCTTCGTTCCGGAAATGTCCACAACCCAGTAAAGCACGAAGAAGAGCACGGAAATTATGGCCGGGGTGCCCAGACCTCCCTTGCGGATGAGAGCCCCGAGAGGCGCTCCGATGAAAAAGAAGATGAAGCAGGCTATAGCCAGGGCGAATTTCTTCAGGATTTCTATATCGATGTTCCTGAGGGTGTAGGTGTAGTGGAAGCGGTCGCGGGAGTAGTTCATCAATGTCATCTGCAGGTTCTCAGCCGTGCTTTTCGCCTTCATCATCGCGGCAATCTGGTCATCGATGTTCTTCCACTTGCCCATGTTCTCGGGAGCGAAAGGCGTGGTGATCTCCCGGGCCTTCGCCGTGGTGTCCATCTGGGAGTTGTAACGCAGTTCGCGGGTGCCTCTGATAGCGCTCACATTGTCCGCCTTCGCCTTGGCATTCAAGCCTCCTATGGAATCCTGTCCATGATACAACTGCTTGAGGTTCATGGATTTGACCTGGTCGTCGAAGCGGGCCGAGTCGGACTTGTGGAAGGCGTAGTTCTTCAGCGGAATGACCATCTCCTGCCTGTTGAAATCGATTTTCTGGAGCTGGAGGGTGGTGTCCCTGTACTTGCGGGTGTTGGTCTCCTCGTAGTTCGTACCGTTGTAGAGGACGAAGGTGAGGTATGACTTGTCCTTTGACATCTTCAGCATTGCCGAGTCGGCGAGAGTCATGCTGACATTGCCCTTGTTGGATGTGTGGTTGTACACCATCACCCCGTGCATCATGCCGGTCTTGTCGTCGCGCTCGTCCACCCTGAGGATGTAGCCCTCGATGCCGTTGTAGAATGTTCCTGTCGGAATCTTGATCTCTTCCTTGGTCTTGCTGATATCGTCCCTGAGGGTGAATATCTTGTTGTATGCCACGGGAATGAGGTCATTGGAAATGAAGAACGCTCCCACGCTGATTACAAGGCAGGTGATTCCCAGAGGAGTCAGAACCCTTTTGAGGGATATTCCGGCAGCCTTGATTGCCAGGAGCTCGTTGTTCTCGCCCAGGGTTCCCAGCGTCATCATCGACGCAAGGAGGGTCGCAAGCGGAAGCGAAAGGGGCAGCAGGGTCGCGCTGCCCCATCCCAAAAATTCGAGTATTACCTTGAAACTCAATCCTTTGCCCACCAGTTCGTCGATGTACAGCCACAAGAACTGCATCATCAGGATGAACACCACGACCAGCAGGATCGCGATGAACGGTCCTATGAATGATTTCAATATGAACTGGTCGAGTTTCTTCATCAGTGCGGGCGAAAGGTTTTATTTTGTTGCGAGTTCAATCATGCGTGCAAGAGCTGCTCCCAGACCTTCGACGTTCTTTCCGCCGGCGGTTGCAAGGCCAGGCTGTCCGCCGCCGCCACCGAGAATCAGTTTTGCAGCATCGCGGATGTCTGCTCCGGCATTGTGTCCTGCCTTTACAAGGTCAGCTGAATACATGAGAAGGAGCTGAGGCTTGCCCTCTACTTCGAAAGCAGCTGCAACTACCATATTCTCAGACTCTTTCTGAAGCAGGAAGGCTGCATTCTTGAGCATTACGGGGTCGCATGGAGTGTCGATTGACACTACGTTCACTCCGTTGATTTCCTTTCCTGCAGTCTTGAGATAGTTCTTCATTGTCTCGCTCTTCTCCTTGAGCACCTGTTCCATCTGCTTCTTGTAGCCGTCGTTCTCCTCAATCATCTTCCTGATTGCGCCGGCAAGGTCAGGAGCATTGTTGAAGAATGCCTTCACGGCCCTGAGGGTGGTTTCCATCTCGTCAACTATGAGCTCGGCCCCAACTCCGGTCGTTGCCTCGATACGGCGCACTCCGGCAGCGATTGCGCTTTCGCTCACAATCTTGAAGAAACCTATCTGACCTGTGGCTGCTGCATGGCATCCGCCGCAGAGCTCGCATGAATCACCGAATTTGACGATACGCACCCTGTCTCCGTATTTTTCTCCGAAAAGGGCCATGGCACCCATCTGCTGAGCCTCTTCCATCGTTGCGCTGCGGTTCTCATTGAGAGGGAAGTTGGCGCGGATGAGCTCGTTCACCCTGTTTTCCACCAGGTCGATCTGCTCGTTGGTCATCTTCTCGAAATGAGAGAAGTCGAAGCGGAAATACTTGTCGCACACATAGGAGCCTTTCTGCTCGACATGTGTTCCGAGAATCTCGCGCAGGGCCTGATGCAGGAGGTGTGTCGCGGTGTGGTTGTTTTCGATGCGTGTCCTTCTTGCCGCATCAACGTGGAGGCTAAAGCTTTCAGAGCAGTCCGACGGAATCCTTTCCGCAACATGGATGGTGAGGTTGTTCTCCTTGATGGTGTTGATGATGTTGATTCTTTCCCCGCTTTCAGACTCGATGTAGCCGGTGTCTCCGACCTGACCTCCCATCTCGCCGTAGAACGGGGTGCGTTCGAATACGAGCTGGTACATGGTCTTGTTCTTTGCCTTGACGGTGCGGTGGCGTGTCAGCTGCACGCCTTCGAGGTCCGTGCAGTCGTAGCCGAGGAATTCGATGCTCTCGCAGTGGGTGAACTCAACCCAGTCTCCGGACTCGATTGCAGTTGCGTTGCGTGCCCTGTCCTTCTGTTTCTGGAGCTCGGCATTGAAGCCTTCGATGTCGATTGTGTAGCCGTTCTCCGAAGCAATGAGTTCCGAAAGGTCGATAGGGAAGCCGAAGGTGTCATAGAGCACGAATGCGTCTTCTCCGGAGATGACCTTTGTTTCGGTAGATTTTGCCATTATATTGTCCATCAAGCGGATACCTCTGTCGAGAGTGCGGAGGAAAGCCATCTCCTCTTCCTTGATTACCCTCTCGATGAGAGTCTGCTGTTTTGCGATTTCAGGGTAGAACTCGCCCATGTCGTCAACGAGCTGGCCGACCAGGCGGCAGAGGAAAGGCTCGTTGAATCCGAGGAAGGTGTAGCCATAGCGGACTGCACGGCGGAGGATACGGCGGATCACATAACCGGCCTTGACGTTTGAAGGGAGCTGGCCGTCGGCAATCGAGAAGCTGATTGCACGGATGTGGTCTGCAATCACCCTCATCGCGATGTCCTCTTTCTCGTTCACTCCGTATTTGTGTCCCGAAAGTTCCTCGATCTTTGCAATCATTCCGGTGAACACGTCTGTGTCATAGTTCGATTTCTTGCCCTGGAGTGCCATGCAGAGGCGCTCGAAGCCCATTCCTGTGTCCACGTTCTTGTTCGGAAGGAGTTCAAGTTCACCGTTTGCCTTGCGGTTGTACTGCATGAAGACGTTGTTCCAGATTTCAATCACCAGAGGATTGTCCTTGTTCACGAGCGATGCTCCCGGAACGGCTGCCCTCTCTTCGTCGCTGCGGAGGTCGATGTGGATTTCCGAGCATGGACCGCATGGGCCGGTATCTCCCATTTCCCAGAAATTGTCATGTTTGTTGCCGAACAGGATCCTGTCCTCGGGAAGGTGTTTCTTCCATGCCTCCATCGCCTCGGTGTCTAGGCTTGTTCCATCGGGTTCATAACCCTCGAATACGGTTGCATAGAGCCTGTCCTTGTCAATTTTGTAAACGTCGGTCAGAAGCTCCCAAGCCCAGTCGATTGCCTCTTTCTTGAAATAGTCTCCGAAGCTCCAGTTGCCGAGCATCTCGAACATGGTATGGTGGTAGGTGTCGCGTCCGACCTCCTCGAGGTCATTGTGTTTTCCGCTGACCCTGAGGCACTTCTGGCTGTCGCAAACCCTGTTCCATTTCGGGGTGCTGTTTCCGAGGAACCAGTCCTTGAACTGGTTCATACCTGCATTGGTAAACATGAGAGTAGGGTCATTTTTCACAACCATCGGTGCTGACGGTACCACATGGTGACCCTTGGACTCGAAGAAGTCCAAAAATGCTTTTCTGATTTCTTTTGAAGTCATATCTTAAGTTTTATTTATCCATTCCTGTCCGCTGCGGCCCTGCTGCTTGCGGGCGTATTAGCGGAATAACTTGCAAAAATAACTATTTTTTCCGGATTGTCGATTTTTTTATTGCCTAACAGGCTAAGTTTCGTATATTTAATATTTATTTGTATCTTTGCACGTTATGGCCGCAAAAAGGAAATATGTATTCAACAACAGGACTTTGTCTTATGAGGAGGCGAAGGATTCGCGTTTGTCCGGTTTCTGGCGTTCCGCAATCCTTTTCGTTGCTTCCCTCGGGATGTCCGTGCTGTATTTCTGGATATATAATTCCGTCCTCGGCCTTGAAACTCCGAAGCAGATTCTTCTGCAGAAGGCAAATGACCGCTGGTGTTCCAAGATTGAACTGCTCAACAGCAGGATGGACAATTATGAGTCCACGCTTGAAGCCCTGGCACTGAGGGATGATGATATCTACCGTTCCATTTTCGGTATGAACGAGATATCCCAGGAGGTCAGGAACGCGGGATTCGGAGGAGTCAACCGTTACCAGTGGCTTGACAATGCAGACCATGACGGACTGATGAAAAGTACGGTGATGAGGCTGGATGTCCTCACCAAGAAGGCTTATGTGCAGAGCAAGTCCTTCGATGAGGTCGCGCTTCTTTCCAGAAGGGCGGGAGACATGGCTTCGTGCATACCTGCAATTTCTCCGGTGAGCACGGACAAGACCAAGTACAGACTCTCAAGTTCATTCGGCTACAGGACGGATCCGTTCACCAAGAAATCAAAATTCCACAGCGGAGTCGATTTCGCGATGAAACCGGGAAACCCTGTCTATGCGACGGGAGACGGAGTGGTTGAAAGCGTCAAATTCGAATTTTTCGGATATGGAAATTCCGTGGTCATAGACCATGGATTCGGATATAAGACCAGATATGCCCATTTGAAGTCAATCTCGGTCATGGAGGGAATGACCCTGAAAAGAGGGGAGTGCATCGGCCAGACCGGAAATTCCGGCCGCTCGTCGGGCCCGCACCTTCATTATGAGGTCATATACAAGGGAAGGCAGATAAATCCATATAATTATTACGACCTTACCATATCTCCGGAGGAATACCAGTCCATGGTCCGGGAAACGGAGGCAACATCGGAAAAAATTCTCCATCCTTCACATAAAAGACAGAAAAAATAGCAGATGGGAAACCGCTACATACTTGATGACGACAACAATGTCAGGAAGGCTAGAACATCGGTATGGACTATTGTCCGCAAAATACTGGTGTTTTTTGTCGGAACTTTGTCGCTTGCCGTCGTCTATTATGTCGTGTTCGCCCTGCTTTTCAGCACCGACAAGGAAAAAATCCTTGAGCAGGAAAACAAGATGTATGAGAAGATTGTCCCTCAGATGAAACAGAAGGCTGAGCTTCTGGAAGATGTCGTGGACGGCCTTCAGGAAAGGGATAACGGAATCTATACCGAAATCTTTCATGCCTCGGCCCCTTCGCTGAATCCTCTTCACACGCTTTCGTCGCTTTCAGGGCTGGACACCATTCCGGATACGAGGATTGTGAGGTATTCGTCTGATAAACTTGCAGTTATAGAGAAATCAGCCTCAAGTGTGGAGGAGAATTTCCAGGTGATATTCCAGGCTCTGGAATCCTCTTCGGAGCAGAAGGTCGCCCCGCCGATGACCGTTCCAGTGAAGAATTTTTCCTTTGCCCGTACCGGAGCTTCGGTCGGGATGAAGATAAATCCGTTCTACAAGGTCCCGATGCAGCACAACGGCCTGGACCTGATAGCATCTGCGGGAGAGCCTGTCTATGCTACGGCGGACGGCGTGGTTACGGATGTGGTCCGGTCGAGGAAGGGCCTCGGAAACGTCGTGACAATTTCTCATGAAGGAGGATATTCGACAAGATATGCTCATCTTGCCGACATTGAGGTGCGAAAAGGAAGGCGTCTGAGCCGTGGCACGCGAATCGGATATGTCGGGATTTCCGGCAACTCCTTTGCGCCACATCTTCATTATGAGGTGCTCAGGGACACCGTGGTTCTGGACCCGGTCAACTGTTTTTTCGGCTCGTTGACCGTGGATGAATATGTGAATATGCTGGTGATGTCGGTAAGTACCGGCCAGTCAATGGATTGATATATTACAATGGAAGAAGGGGACAAGAAATACCTCTACACTATCGGTGAGGTGGCGGACATTCTCGGGGAGAATGTCTCGCTGGTGCGTTTCTGGTCGAACGAGTTCAGCCGTTTCATCAAACCTCAGCGCAATGCCAAGGGAAACAGGCTCTTTACCCGTGAAGACCTCGAGGTCATGCGCCAGATTCACCATCTGGTGAAGGTCGAGGGACTTACCCTGACGGGCACTGCAAAAAGGCTCAGGTCGGAAAGACGCGGCGAGATGGACAGGATAAAGGTCCTGGATTCCCTGCGGGAGATCCGCCAGCAGCTTCAGGAGGTCCGCTCTTCGTTGTAATATCCTGCAGATTGATTACACCTAATTGTCAGCAGATAGATTATACCTATATTATATATGCTTGTAAAAGACATACTGAAAGTCATTGAGGATTTCGCTCCGCTTTCCGCACAGGAAGGCTGGGATAACTGCGGCCTCTGCATAGGTTCCCGGGAGGCCGGATGCAAGGGAGTTCTTCTCGGGCTCGACTGCACGGAAGCCCTTGTAGATGAGGCGATAAGACGGGGAATGGACATGATAATAACCCACCATCCGATGATATTCCATGGGGTCAAGAACATCAGTCCCGACGATGAACAGGGGAGGATGATAATAAAGGCGGCATCCTTCGGGATAAAAATTTATGGAGCCCACACTTCGGCGGACAAGGTTGTCGGAGGCGTGAGCTGCGCCATGGCATCGCGTCTTGGTCTGAAGGATGTTGAAATTCTGGACCCGGACCAGAACGGATTCGGACTCGGTACTGTGGGAAATCTTCCGCGTCAGTACTCCTTCGGCGAACTGGTGGACCTGGTCAAGGAGCGTTTCCGCCTGACGATGCTCAGGAGCTCGCATCCGATTGATGTTCCGATAACCCGTGTCGCTATGTGTGGCGGAGCTGGTTCTTCCCTCATCGGACAGGCAAGGGCATCGGGGGCTCAGGTCTTCCTGACAGGTGATGTTTCATATCATCATTTTTTCACTGAAGAGGGATTTGCAGTCATGGATGTGGGACATTATGAAAGTGAAATAGACATAGTTGACATTTTATTTTCATTGTTAAAGAAAAATTTTCCTACCTTTGCAGTCTGCATTTCGGAGAATATGCATAATAATCCTGTATATTATTACTAGACAGACATATAACATCGAAACATAAAAAATACGATATATGGCCAAAAAGACAAAGAAAATCGAAACTCCGATCGACCAGAGAGAGACCTTCGTTTCCATTCAGAAGAACTTTGCTGATTCGAGTCTGAGCGTCAGTGAAAAGCTGAAGACTCTTTATGTGCTCCAGCAGGCAGATACAGAAATAGACAAAATTCTGCAGCTCAGAGGTGAACTTCCTATGGAGGTTGAACGTCTTGAGAACGAGATTGCGGATCTCAAGGCTAAGGCAGCCCGCATCGCAGAGCATATCGAGGCATACACCAAGACAATTGCAGAGAACAAGAACAATGTTTCAGAGTGCGAAAGTCAGATTGAGAAATACAAGGCTCAGCTTGACAATGTGGCAAACAGCCGCGAGTACGACTCTTTGAACAAAGAGATTGAAAACCAGGGACTTCTGAAGCAGATTGCAGAGAAGAACATCATCGAGACAAAGGAGATGATTCTCGGCAAGAAGGGTGAGGCTGAGATTGTGAAAGAAAAAATCAGCATCCGCCAGGACGACCTCAAGGCAAAGAAGGAAGAGCTTGCAACAATCGTTGAGGCAACTTCCAAGGAGGAGGCAAAGCTCCGTGCCGAGAGGGATGCATGTGCAGAGAAGATTGATGCAAGGACCATGAGCGCATACGACCGCATCAGACAGAGCTGCAACAACCACCTTGCTGTGGTTTCGGTGTTCAATAATGACTCTTGCGGCGGATGTTTCAACACAATCGCTCCTCAGAGGCTTATCGACATCGCTTCTAACAAGAAAATGATTATCTGCGAGTACTGCGGAAGAATTCTGGTAAACCCGGACTTTGAATAATATTCTTCTGTACCATGGCAGAAGAGACAAGAAAACGGACACGCCGGAACAAGGAGGCGGTCAATCTTGACACATTAGGGCTTGAGATGGGAAACAAACCGCCTCAAGCTCTTGATGTCGAAGAAGCTGTCCTCGGTGCAATGCTCATCGAGCCGAACTGCATCGACGAGGCAATGGATGAACTCACCCCGAGCTGTTTCTACGGCGAAAAGCACAGGATGATTTTCGAGGCGATGCGCTCCCTTACCAATGAGCATGTCGCCCTGGACCTTCTGAGCGTATCCCAGAAACTCAAGTCGGAAGGCAATCTTGAGGCCATCGGCGGTACCGTGGCTCTGGTGAACCTTTCCCAGAAAATCGGTGCAGCTGCCCACATCGAATACTACATACGCATCCTAAAGCAGAAATGCATTCAGAGAGAGCTGATTACGGCCTCCTACGACATCCTCAAGTCATCTTATGACGAGTCGGTGAACGTGGATGACCTGATCGATATGTCCCAGACAAAGATTTTCGCTGCCATCCAGAACAATGTCAAGAAGGATGTCGAGGAAATCGGAAAGGTCATCAATGATGCGATGTCCGACATCCAGCGTCTTCAGGATTCGTCTGGACTGAGCGGTGTGCCTTCAGGCTTCCCGTCGCTCGACAAGATTACCCTCGGCTGGCAGGCATCCGACCTGATCATCCTTGCGGCAAGGCCTTCAATGGGTAAGACAGCCTTCGTGCTCAACCTTGCCAGGAATGCGGCCGTGGATTTCAATATGCCGGTAGCGATTTTCTCGCTTGAGATGCCGGCAATCCAGCTCGCCAAACGTATGATGGTTTCTGAGACGGGGCTGAGTGCGGACAAGATCAAGGGTGGTGTGAAGCTCGAACCGCATGAGTGGGTGCAGCTTGAGGTGCAGCTCAAGAGGCTTGCCAAGGCTCCGATGTACATCGACGACACCCCTTCGCTTCCTGTGATGGAGTTCCGCTCCAAGGTCAAGAAGCTCGTCAAGCAGAAAGGCGTCCGCCTTGTCGTGGTGGACTACCTTCAGCTGATGCAGGGACCTACCGAGCTCCGGGGCATGCGTGAGCAGGAGGTGGCGGCAATTTCCCGCACCCTCAAGGCGACGGCCAAGGAAATGAACATTCCGATTATCGCCCTCTCGCAGCTTTCCCGTCAGTCCGAGAACAGACAGGGCGGAAAGAACCGTCCTCAGCTCAGCGACCTTCGTGAGTCTGGCTCAATCGAGCAGGATGCCGATATGGTAATCTTTATCCATCGTGCTGACTATCAGGGACTTTCTGACAATCCGGATGACATCGGAAGAACGCAGATCATCATCGCAAAGCATCGAAACGGAGCAATCGCGGACGTGGACATGCGTTTCCGGGCAAACGAGGTACGCTTCGTGGACGAGCAGGAAAGTCTCGTGAACCAGGCTCAGGCCATGTCCTTCGCTTCGAACATGAACGACGATTTCCCGGGCTCTGACCCTTTCGCCGGGGCAGGGGATTTCGGACCGAATCCGGATTTTTCATAGGATGTCAAGGCGCCTCTTCATATTGTTCGTTGCCACTGCGGCCCTGATTTTGTGTCAGGCAGCCTCCTGTCTCGCTCAGGAGTCCCACTGCATACCTGTCAAGGCCTTGAAGGAAAGCGACCTGGCCTTCCAGTCGGGAGAAAAGATGTATTTTACGATGCACTACGAGTTCGGTGCAATCAATTCAGATGTCGGGAGCGCCGAGGTTGCTCTCGACACTGTTGTTTTCAACGGCAGGAAAGTTTTCCGTTGCGTTGCCACAGGAAAGACCACCCGCCTGTTCGACTTTTTCTTCAAGGTGAGGGAAGATTTCCGGTCATGGTTCACCGTGGACGGGCTCAGGCCGATGAAATTTTCGAGAAGCTGTCATGAAGGACGTTACCATGCGACCAATCTGTACCTGTACGACTGGTCCGATGACGACCCCCATATAGATGCCGACCTTTATTCGACCAAGCAGGGTCAGCGCAGCGAGGTCATGCCTCTGACTGAATGTACCTTTGACCTGCCGTCTCTCTTCTATTTCGCCCGCAACATCGATTGGGACAATCTGGAGGAGGGGGTAAAATATCCGATGACCTTCGCTATAGATGAGGATATATATAATGTGTATTTCATCATGTACGGGCGCGAGACCATCCGTGTCAAGGGCCTGGGTACTGTGAGGACGGTCCGTTTTGCAGCGAAACTCCTTGAGGGTGAGGTGTTTAAGGGTGATGAGGATATGAGGATATGGATATCCGACGATGACAACAGACTTCCTGTCTATGTCGAGGCTCCGATTCTGGTCGGGCTGGCTTCCGGACGCCTGATGAAGGTTGAGGGGCTGAAGCATCCGTTCACGGCCCTGATTGATAAAAAGAAATGACTATGAGAAAAAAAGATGAAATTGCCCATGAGGGCAGAATAGTGGAGATAAATCCGGAATTCACGACGGTCGAGATTCTTTCTTCCTCGGCCTGTGCCTCCTGCCATGCCAAGGGTCTGTGCGGGATGTCGGAAGAGGAAAAGAAGCTGATTATGGTCCCTACGGACCCATATACCGTGTACGAGGAGGGGGAGATCGTGGATGTCATGACGAAAAAATCAATGGGATTGAAGGCTGTTTGGATATCTTATGTAATTCCTTTGGTGATTTTATTGATTTTAATATTATCTTTGTCCCCCGTTATCGGTAACGAAGCCTATACGGGCCTTGCTGCAATCGGCGGTGTGGCTCTGTATTACTTTGTTATCTGGCTTGTAAGAGACAGACTGGAAAACGAATTTGTTTTCTACATAAAGCAGAAGTAAACGAACATACGCAGAATAGAACAAACATAAACTACTTATATAATTAACCCATGACACAAACAATCATTTGGACTATTGCAATCATCTCCGTTCTTGGTGCTGTCCTTGCCGTGGTTCTTTACCTTGTTGCAAAGAAATTCAAGGTTGAGGAAGATCCGAGGATTGACCAGGTGGAGAAAGTGTTGCCGGGGGCCAACTGCGGCGGCTGCGGTCAGGCAGGCTGTCATGCGTTTGCCCAGCATTGTGTCGAATCTCCGGACCTCGGCAGCTGTTTCTGCCCGGTTGGAGGCAACGATGTGATGCAGAAAGTTGCAGATGTTCTCGGCCTTAAGGTCGAGGCAAAGGAACCGATGGTGGCTGTCGTACGCTGCAACGGTTCGTGCGAAAACCGTCCACGCACCAACGAATATGGCGGATATGCATCTTGCCGTGTGAAAGCTGCTCTCTACAGCGGAGACACCGGATGTTCATTCGGATGCCTCGGCTGCGGTGACTGTGTGGCTGCATGTAAGTTTGATGCGATTTCAATGGATACGGCAACAGGACTTCCTGTCGTTGATGAGGAGAAGTGTACTGCCTGCGGAGCATGTGCAAAGGCTTGTCCTAAGGGAGTTATCGAGCTTCGCAACAAGGGCAGGAGGAACATGAGAGTCTTCGTAAGCTGTATCAACAAGGACAAGGGCGGAGTTGCCCGCAAGGCCTGCAAGGCAGCCTGCATCGGCTGTGGCAAATGTGCCAAGGTTTGTCCTTTTGGTGCAATCACTGTTGAAAACAATCTTGCTTACATCGACTTCAACAAGTGCAAGCTCTGCAAGAAATGTGTTGCAGAATGCCCTACGGGAGCCATCCACGCTGTCAATTTCCCTGTAATTCCGGCTAAACCGGCTGCTCCTGCGGCTAAACCGGCACCAGCTCAGGCACCGGCACCAGCAGCTAAACCGGCTGCACCTGCACCTGCGGCTGCTCCGGCAGAGAAACCGGCACCAGCACCGGC
>CALZOR010000041.1 GCA_945827785.1 uncultured Bacteroidales bacterium
TGAAATACTACGATTTGATAGAAATGTCATCCCCGGGGCTTCCGGACACGTTCACTGTTTATAAAGAAGAAGGCACAAGTTCCAGTTTCACATCACAATGGGGCTCGTATTTCTGGGAAATAACAGATTTTCCTCTATTTCTCAAAGGTTATAAGGACGGGGAGCTCATATACGAATATTCCATTACCCAGGTGATGCGCCAGCGCGATTTCATCGGAATTGACTGGAAGAATGGGGCTATAGCCATTTCAAATCCCACCACCAATTGCATCTTCAACATCCTTGACAAGCGTTATGAATTTCTCCTGACTGATACTCAAATGGTCAATGATACTCCATATATCAAGATTATGCTTCGCATCTCGGCATCACTTTCAGATGCAGATTATCTCAAAGGGCAGGAAAGCGGATTGAAATGGCTGTTGAATAAGTATTTGGGTAATATAACTTCATCCTCTGCTTCTTCATTCAAAACGCTCCCGGAAGGTGCTGAAATTGTAGAAACTTATGAGAATAATACGACTCGAGCAGCACTTGTCCATAAGCCAGAGGACGAGATGAACGAAGAACGTTTCTATGTCATTGCAGAAGCAAAATAATTATAGAGGTTAATCTCGTCTTCCCTTCTAGAATTCGCGCAGACTCTCGTGTCTGCGCTCCGATTAAACGCCCGGAAAGGCAGTGGCCATTGCTGCTGGCGCGTCAACGTCCACAGACTTTCCTTATGGGCAGATAGGAACCGGAAGATTCTCATTCCGCCTCCGCAGGCTCCAGAGGAACGCCAAACATCCGGTCATCTATGACTCGCTTCGCTCGGTTATATCAAAAGCGGTGTCGAGACTCGGAGCCTTCTCCGGAAAAATTGTCGGGAACTACGCCATTCTTCCGCTGCGCTCCAGGATGGCTACGTTCTGATCCGACAATTTTCCCTACGAATCACCGAGACTCGACCCTGTTATGCCCCCGACCCCACAGGGGAGATGAACGACTCCGCTACCTTCAGTGAGATGCGAAGTAAGTACCTCTGAATCCGCGAGTTAACATAATCTATCGAGATTGTGTAACTGGATGCCGGGGGCCCTACCCCGGCACCAGTTTTCACTATCGCACACAATCTAGATTATGTATAACTAGCTGTGTCTGTGCGTTGAAAGACCGTCACCGAGTGTGCCTGTCCGAAGAGTCCGCCGCTGTCAAAAAGCGGCCCTCCTCAAGCCCCACCCGGGACCCGGGGCGTCGTCGGGCCGCGGACCACCGTTGTGGTCCAGGGACGTTCTACCACGTATGGACCATTATCGGCAACTTCAACGTCCCCACTTCGCTCGATGGCGGCGGACTCTATGCCCTTTGGGCGGGTCGCTGCGGCTGTGACTCCTTGTCGCTCGCAGGCTCCCGACAAAGAGTCAAGAGCCTTCGCTCCTCGGTAAGGCTTCGCCTTGTCTTATAACTGCTCGCTGGATCCTCTCCAGAATTGACGCCGGCAGAGCCGTCGCCAAATCTTCCGAGGGCTCGCAGAACAGCGAGACTGTTCCTTCCGCTGTCGCTCCAGTCACAGACTCGTAATGCGGTATCCCTATCGGGATGGATATGTCCGGTCTCGCTATTCCGTCCTTCGCTCGTGCATTCGTGTTCCGTCTTCGTTGTTTACGCGGAGCCGCCGGAGCCTGAAGTCTCCGTCGTCTGAACCGCTCCAACCACTTCGACTCCACACTCTGCACCAGCTTGTCCGGGCGGCCGGACTCCTTCGACTCACCGTCCTTGGCATACTGCCATCAAGCGAACATTTGTGCCTGCGGCGGAGTCAGCCCCTATCCTTCGAATCGCCCTCATCCCGTCCGCCGCCTGCCGCGCCGTACCGGCTTGCCTGCTCACATCTTACGAGACTCTGTCCGCTGCGCTACCAGAGACTCGTAAGATGTCGAGCCCACCCATACTGACGCACACTTCCGTGTGCTGCTAGGAACGACCGGCATCACCCGCCCGGAACGGACTCCCGGCGCACACAATTATTCCGGAAAGTTTGTTAATTTTGTGTCACAGGTATGGGGGCTGAGTCGTAATTCTCTTGCTTGCTTAATTTACACTCCCTTGATGGTACCTCCGAGCTCCCTCTGAGCTACCTCTTTGTGGAAGACTTAGTCCCTGCTGCCTACTCCCTATGGTAGCCCTGTTGGCTATATGCCTTATGCCTCCCTGATTTCTATATCGGTGGAGGCTTCTTCTTTGATGTATAAGGCTTGTTTCAGGCTTATTTACAGTATCTTTGCAGTGCTGATGTAAACTTATCCTTGCGGCTATGCCTCGATACGAACCCAATTCCAGATTTTCGGACTGCTGGTCTTCTGTGGGAGATACTACGTTCTTCCACATCGATGGCGTGTGCTACTGGAAGAAGAAGCCGGTCTGTGAGTTTGCCGGTACTCCCGGACAGATGGAACAGCTGGAGTTGCACCGTCGTGCCTTGGCTGCGTGGAAGACTCTGGACCACGATGTGCAGCTGCAGTGGAATACCTATGCTGTGGCGGCACCGAGTCATAAACCGCCGTTCGATGGTTCAACACACATAACCGGCCATAATCTGTTCGTCAGTGCGTATCACGGATTTGCACAGCTGGGTGATGAACACGTTCCGGAGGCTGCACCCTGGGAGGAGTTTCCTCTGCTGCATCTGAAATTCAGCAGCGCAGTTGCTGTTGGTGATTCAGATCTGCAGATGACATTCCGGGCAAGTCTTCCGGAATGTTCGGATCCGACGAGGTATCGTGTTGTGGCCAAGCTGCTGATGACGGAGCCCGGGCACACCAGGACGGGAGGTTTTTATCGGACTTTTCTGGCCCTTTCAAATTGCATTTCGGCTGATGCAGAAGTCCGATTTCTCATTCCGGACTTCCGCAATCTCTGGCCCGTCGTTGGCCCTTCATGCCAGGTGCACTGCAGGTATCTTCTCATCGATACACAGACTGGGTACCGGAACATCTTCCGGAAGACATCTTTCTTGATGAACTTAGGATAATGTCCTAAAGTGCGACTTAAATTCAACTTCCGTAATGTGTTGATATTGCGGAAGAACTTTTATTTGTATATTTGCATTGGAAACGGTAGCTGCTACAAAAATTTGTAGTATGAAAGCATTACCGTCAATCGCATTTGGAGAGTTTACCGGCAGCGCCGGTGACGTCACGGCCCGCAGTATAGGTGGCCGAACCCTTCTCAATCACAAAGCCTATCAATCAAAAGTCAAGACTCCTGCTCAGGCAGTCTCCAGAAATACTCTGTCCAAAGTTTCCCGGGCGTATAAGCAGCTCACCGATTCCCAAATGAAGGCCTGGGGAGCTTTGGCCGAGCATCTCAAGGGCATATCCACATTCGGTAAGGCGGCAGAGATGACCGCTCATAATGCATTCGTCCGCATCAATGCCAACCGCGAAATGGCCGGTGAGGGTATGCTCGTTGATGCTCCGGACTACAAGCACGACATCCCGGAAGTCGATTGGGATGAAATCTGGGTAACACCTGTTCGAGTCCTGATGACCGGCATAGAGAACCCCACAGGAACCTACAAGCTGGTCGTGAAGATGTCTTCCGGCCAGGGAGTCGGAATTTCATCCGGTTGGAGCAAGACGGTCATCATTACACCAGGTATGACCGACAACTGGGGCGATGCAGCTTTGACCCAACTTTACACCGAGAAGATTGGCTTTATGCCGAAAGTTGGAGACAAGGTCTTCATCGAACTCTACTGGCTTGACCCTGCGACCGGCTTTGTCGGCGAAACTATGAGAACGCCCCGTTTTTGTATCACAGAGGAGGAGGCTCACGAGGAAGGTCTAGTCGAGAGGATGGAATACACTCTCGACAATGTTTCACCGGAGAGCCACGTATCCAAACTGGATGTTGACTTTACAACGGGTGCGCCTGCAATCTCATTCGACACTGTCTGCCTTGGCCATAGCAATGTAGCATCCTCCGAAGTGTACCCTGAAGAAGGTGTTCCGACTTCAATGGAAGGATTCAGTTACCTGCTTGCACGTGGTGCCAGTGACAATAAAATCACTGCTCAATCTTTCCAGGTGCAGTTCGTCGGCTCCTACAATCCGAGAATCATATTCGCCCACCGCGGAGGCTATTACGTCAAACCATCTGAAGTGTTCGGAGCTGGTCCATATTACAAATAAATCGTCAATGCCTTATGTTCAACTCAATAAGCAATAATTTCGGTGCTGGGACCATCCAGTTCAAGGACTATCAGGAAGAGAACTACGTAGTCCTCAATGCCAAATTCACATACGACACCACCTCCCAGGAATACCAGGCAGCTGACGTTCTGGAGATAAAGGTCCCTGACCTGATGATAGACCGCTCTGCAGATACGGGCGTATTCGCCCGCTTCGTCGACAGACAGGTAAGGCCCACCTACACGATGAACTACGACAGCGGCACTGTCATCCGCAGTTGGATCAAGGACAAGAACACAATCTGTCTGGAGAAGTTCGCTCCTCTTGAGTGTGCGGAAGAGATTATCGTCTATATCCAGGCGATGTATGTCGGCAAGCACAAGGATTCTACGGCATCGAAGATTACAAAGACCTACGCAACGTTTGTCCAGCCGACGAAATACCTCTATACTTCGGATGTCATCTGCGTTATCCACGAGAACTGGGTATTCTTCCACTGCACATTCTCAAGTGTGTCTTATGCGTATAGGGATTTGCCGTGGGAAGCTACTATTCAGGGCCTGCCGACGGACTTCGCTCTTGACATTCCGTTCCCGGGCGGATATTGCCAGGGACACGACAATATGGATGGCCTTTCAGAGGCTCACATCGAGAACGGCATATTCACCAACGAGGATCGCGTATCCGGATGGGGTTCCACTGGTCACGATGCGTTCCTATTCTTCTTTGCAGTTAGAGATACCGAGTAACAATGCCGAAGATGTCTCAGAAAGAATTCACGCGCCTTCAGGGCGGAATGGCCATCGCCAGCTTTGCTGCCGGTGTCGGCATCGCGTCGGTGTGTATCTTCCTGATTGACCCGAAAGGAGAAATCTCCAATTCTGCAATCTCGATTGTGTCAGAACTCCTGGTCCTGGCCGGTGCCATCCTCGGAGTCAAGACATCGTATGATGCCAAGTTTGTACGCATCGATGCCGAACTCCGGAAGAAGGCCGACAAGCCGGAAATCGAATAGATCTTACTTAATGAAAAACTTCATACTCTTTTTCCTCCTGTTCCTCTCTGTGGCCTGCTCCACGATGAAGCAGGTCACACCGAGAGAACAAACCACGGTCGAAATCCGCACGGAGACCGTCTATGTTCCGGACACGGTTTACATTGAGATTCCCCGGATTGTCGAGAAGGTCCAGACTCTCGATACCGTCTCGGTACTGGAGAACAAATACGCCAAATCGGCCGCTTCGGTGTCTGATGGAGTACTTACTCATAATCTAGAGACAAAGCCCGTCAAGGAGCCTGCAATCGTCCAGAAACAGATTGTTTACAAAGACTCGATAATCGTCAAGGAAGTTGATGTTGACCATTACATCGAGATGCCGGCAGAACTGACTCCTTGGCAGTCTTTCAAAATCAAACTGGGCGGCTATGCATTCGCCCTGATAATCTTATTGATAGTTTGCGCAGCTATATATTTTGTTTCACATCTAAAACCATTCAAATTATGAAGTATCTTCCTTCTATCGCCTTTGAGGAGATGTCAGGCTCCGCAAAGGGTGTTACGGCGGCTAAAACACGTGGCCGCAAGTATATCCGCAACCGCGGATACGGCGGAAGTGTCCGCACCTCTGACCAGGCTTCAGTGAAAGCCATCTTCAAGAAGCTTTCTCAGGCTTGGCAATCTCTCACCAACGAGCAGATTCTGGCATGGAACTCCGCAGCTCTTTCTGCAGAGGCCCGCTCCGTTCTCGGTACCAAAACGAAGATTACCGGTTCCAACCTCTTTATGAGGCTCAACTATTGGGTGGTCTTCTGTGGTGGCAGCATTATGACAGCTCCTCCTGCACTCACCGGGCTTGATGCTCCTGCAGCAGCAACCCTCGCACTGTCAGACGAGGCATTTACGCTGACTCTTTCAGCCATCCCTTCTGTTACCACCAACATCAAGCTCATCATCTGCGCTTCCGCTCCTTAGAGCAACGGTATCAGCAAGGCCTACAGCAAGGCTGCCGAGTTCATCGAGCCGAAGACTCCGGTTACCACGTCCATCGCTCTCAAGACCGACTACGATGCCAAGTATGGTGCTCCTTCAGCCGGTGCACCTAAGGTGTTCGTCAAGTATTTCTACGTCAACACCGCGACCGGCGAGAAGTCGGGAGAGATGCTTGCACTGGCGAAGTTCGAGGCTGAAGAAGACTAGCTTGAGCCGTAGGCCGCAAGGCCGGTACTGACACAATTTTCCCCAGCTTTCTTTGAAGGAGGGCTGGGGATTTATCACAAATAATAGTGACCTCTTTCTATTGACAGGCTTTTCTGAATAACTTTCCAAATTCGTTAATGCTTACAACACTTTCGGTAGCAGAAAGATGCAGCTCCTCTTTATAGTATTGTTTTTTAAACTCTTCTATTACTGACGTAATAAATGGGGTGTTCTTCAAGTCTTCATAAGAGGCGCCTTGAATAGTCCTATCGTACATTAAATCAATGATTCCAAATTTGTCAAGTCGCACCATACTTGCAGATACGTCAAACTCTGTAAATCCCTCAATTGTCCAACCGGCATACCATTCGGGGAAAGCTATGACTAGGTATTTTCCAGTATTACCGAGCATCAAATGCGGATTAATTACGCGTTGATTCCCACCATGAAATGCTAACTTCTCGAAAACCAATGCATCAAGTCTGTTCATTTTCCTTATAATCTCAACATATGATGGATGAACGAGATTCTCCTTGGCTTTGTCCATTGAGTTCGCCAATAAGGAAATGTACATTTCACGTAAGGTTTCATTATGAGCCGTATATGTTAGGGACTGAATTAGAGGGACTGCAATCTCCGGATCAGGTGTCTTTAACTGTTCTTCGGGTATCTTCTCAATTCTTTTCTGAACCTCAGTTTCTATCAATTGCTCAATTTGTTCCCAACACCATAAGAATCCACGGATAGGAGATAGGAGAGCCTTTGCTGTTCTACCCACAACGGCGCCAACTTCAGAAACGGCAGGTCTTGCTACATCTTTATAGACCTCTACACCTAGTTCTTTTAATTCACTCATATGATCATTAATAATTCGTCATAGCAAATGTACACATAATTATGCAGTTAACAGTAAAAATGGCCCCGGGAATTATCGACGAACGCTGAAAGTATTACCAAATCTCCGACTGTTTTCGTGATTAAAGGAAATCTTCGATATTGAGTGGCTGTTCCGGACGCCAGTTTTCCAGAATGTCGGCAATGTCCAGTCCTTTGGCCCGCATTTCAGGTGTGGAGTTGTTGTAGAGCCAGTTTGAGACGACGCAGCGGTTGAGGCCGGGAATGGTTGCGGCTCTCTCGTGCCAGTTGTCTTCCGCTCCGAGGTCCGGGAAGAGAATCACGCATTTGTCCTTGAGCGGCGCACAGGTTTCAGGGCGCAGGTTGGAGATTCCGCCGGTGGCAAGAAAGAGAGCGTCAGGGAAGAACATACTGGCCACGACTGCGGTCTTTTCCGCCTCAACGATGCAGATTGTCTTTGTCTCGTTTGTGAGCAGATGAAGCCCGAACAGACATTGTTTCAGATGGAAATTCTTGAATTCAGGCAACGAATGGACCCAGGTGATGCGCGAATATCCGTCTTTGATTCTATGGCCGGTGTGATGGTCGTAAAGCATAATTTTACCGGCGTGGACTCTATTCTGCTGATCAATCTGCCAGAATACTGTTGCGCCCGGCCAGAGAGTGTGGCCGCCGACTTTGTATCTCAGGCTTGCCTCCATTGCCTTTTTCGAATCAAAGTGCTCGCGCAGCCATACGTTGAAGTTATTGAATGCAAGCCGCGTCATAGATTCCTCAACGAGAGTCTGGCTGATAGTGGAGTAGCCTGACGGACGAAAGGTCTGGCCGGCATCATTCTTCGGGAACCAGTATCTCTTTTGCGGCCCGGTGCCGGTTTCCAGGAAGAAGTCTCTGGGAGTCTTGTGGTAGCCGCAGCTGTTCTCCCTGTCGCATCTTCCAACCGTACTGTTGAGGCACATCCCGGTTTCCACGTCTATGTACGGGACAAAGGAACGGTGACCACAGTTCGGACAGATGAGTTTACGCCGGTCTCCGCGGCAATGTTCCAGTTGGTATCTGTATTGTTTATTGTCTTTCTCCATTGTGATTCAAATTGTTATCAAGTGATTGTGTTGGGGTGGAATGGAACGTTCCGAGTATTACAAGAGTTCCAAGGTTTCCACTTCATTGTCCTTATTCGGGGTGGAACATTCTGGAACA
Source organism: uncultured Bacteroidales bacterium (assembly GCA_945827785.1). Lineage (GTDB taxonomy): Bacteria > Bacteroidota > Bacteroidia > Bacteroidales > UBA932 > Cryptobacteroides. The sequence continues at coordinate 8,428 of CALZOR010000041.1, forward strand.
CCCGGAACCGTTGTTGCATCTGGAATGTTCCACTTTCCACGTTTTTTGAGTTCGCCTGCTTCATCCAGTTCGGTTATCATCCGGTTGACTGTCGTATGGCTGAGGCCTAGAGTCTTGGCTATGTCACGGGCGCTTTTCCCCTTGGGGTATTCGATCTTTACTGTCTCGATTAGTTTCTCCCTGGTCACCGGTTCCGGATGTTCGAGGTGGTCCATTTCGCTGGCCGTGCCGGTGCAGGTGAACTGCAGGAAGTTCGATGGCTTCTCGATGCGCATTATCAGCACGTTGTCCTTGTCGTATTTCGTCATTGCATTGCGTATCTTCAGCTGCTTGATGTAGCGGATATCCGGCCCCTGGCAGCTCTCTCCGATAACAAATGCACTGTCCACGAAGTTCATTATCATCTTGCTGCCCTGCAGGTCGTTCTTGGTGAGCGGCTTCGATGCCGGTCTTTTCGGAGTGTGCGCCAGTATCAGGAAGGAGAAATTGTTCCTCTGCTTTATCACCTTCAGCTGCTTCATCAACGGCAGCGCGGCCTTGCTCTTTTCCAGTTCATCGTTGAGGTAGGTGATATTGTCGATGATGGCGGCCCTGGCGTTGACTTCAAGCATCACGGTCTCAATCTGGTCGCACACGTACTGGCAATAATTGCCCATAGGGTACTCCGCATCAGGGTCAAGTTCCACCCTGATGAAATTGTCATCCCACACATACGGGGTCTGTCCGTCAATGGTGTATCTGATGCTGAACTGTCTGTCGTTCAACTCGAAATCGAAATACACCACAGGCTGCGCCTCGGAAGTGAACTCAAGCGGCCCGATTCCAATTCCGCGGCTGATTGCATCGGCGATTTGTACGGCGAAGATGCTCTTGCCGGCGTTCGTCTCTGCGAACATCACGGCCGCTTCGTTCTCGTACCACAGGTCTCCGACAAGTTTCTTCTGGATAGGTTTGCTTCTCGCGCGTTCCATCCACTCGTTCGCATTGCCGATGAGGAAGAATTTATGTGGCGGTATCTGCTCAATGACTTCCTGCTGCAGGGAGCCCTGAGCCTTGACATTCCCATCCATAACTACTTCCTCCGATGCCGGTCATTGCGCAGTCTCAATTTGCCGGACTCCAGATCTTCCAGCAGCTGCGTCTTGTCGACCAGGCTGTTCCTGCCGTTCTTTATCAGCTTGATGTTTCCCTTGTTGACGTGATTGTAGAAAGCCGGTTCGGAGCAGTGCAGGATCTTGAGGGCCTCCGGCACTCTGATGTACTCCTTTTCCTTGTGGCTTTTCTCCTTTTCGAAGGCTGCCGATACGGCAGTAGCCACGAGGGGTGTTAGCAGATCACTGAAGAACTGCGTGATTGCGGGTTCTAATTCCATTCTGTCTGTCTTTAAGATTCAACAAACAGGAGGAGGCCTCTTCCTCATCAGAGTCGTTCTCTGACAACGCGAAGGTATGCTGAAAATTCAGTCCGGACAACTTGACTCCTCGGCAGTTGAGGCAGTTATGATGCCGTTGCGGTGGCTTCTGAATGCCTGCAAGTGGGATTTGAGTCAGCAGTCCGGAGCAGACGGTTTATTTAGGACGAACTGAAGATGCATCAAACGGATATTCTTTCAGGATGGCTTCGATTCCCTGGGCTGTGTCCGCCTTTTGTCCCGCGTCGCTTGAAATCTTTATCCTCCCGAGCGGCCTTCCGTTCTGGACGCAGCAGAAGATTCTGTTGGCCATCGCGTCTGTGAATCCGAAATGCTTCAGGAACCGTGCGCAGTTGTTCTTCCCGTTGTGCCAGGATATCGGACGCGCCGGTATGATTCTGAAATTGATAAGGTCATCGAAGAACTCGTCATCGGCATCCGGCAGGAATTGCATTAGTTTCTTCGCTAGCCCTGTCACATCAACCGCACAGCTGTCATTTACGTCCGGAGGGCTTGCATACGCCAATATGATGTCCCTGGCATCGTCATCCAATTCCTTGAAATAAGCAAGGAGGCTATCCCAATCCACTTTATCACTGAAGAGAAATGCTTTTGCGTCCGGATTCCGGTCTAGTCTGTAGCACAGAAGTTTGAAAGAAGTCCGCAGCTGCCTGTAATTCTTCACGTGGGTGGTGGTCTCGCGCGTCAGGAATGGATTGCTGGGGATATCGGAAAGATTGTCGCCGATTCGATAGAAAGCCTGCCTCAACTTGTGGCGCAGTTCAGGCATCTTATGGATAATCGTACGAGCATCCGACTCTCCGGAATAGAACAGATTAGGCAGCGTGTCATCAGTTTCAATGTGCCCGGCCATCTCACTCATCGCTGCCTCTACCTCAGCCATCAGCCGTCTGGTTCGGTAGAGCCAATCGTGGTAATTCATATCTGTGAGTTTTAGTGTGATTTGGCCGACATTCGATTTCCTTTAACCTTGCATCAAATAAAACTTTACATAAACACAGTTTTATTTTACATCGGCTTACAGCATAAGCAAAGAGGCACCCAGTGGGCGCCTCTCGCAAGATGTTTCAAGTATGTGTTTCCGGGCCTCTGCCCGAGAGTGATCATTTTCGGATCAGAACCTTCCAGTAACCTCCACGGGTTGGTCCGCAATGCTCAATATACCCAAGGTCCTGAAGAACCTTCAGATCTCTCTTTATTGTCCTTGATGAAACGCCAAGTTTGATAGCAATTGAGCTCGTGGTTTTGGTGTCATTATTGGTGTCATCACCGGTGTCACCAATAGATAGTATGCTATAGATAAGTTGCTGTCTATCAGTAATATTTTTGGTGACATCATTGGTGTCATAGGAAGCATTCACCACCTTGCCGGTCCTGTCGTCGATTCTGGCTCCGTGCTGAATGGCGGCGAAGACCTCTCGCTTGATATTGACCGTCACACCGCTGAACTCTTCAACGAACTGCGGAACTTCAAGTTCTGCGTTCTTGAACGATTCCTCGATGATTTCAAAGCCGCGGCCCCAGGCCTCCACAAAGCCGGCGTGGAAGAATGCATTCGCGATGAGCTTGTTCCTCGGCATCGAACGGTGCTCCTTGAACATATCAGAGATGGTTGTGCCTTCCGGCATCTTGCCGTAGTTCCAAAGGCTGATGCGGTCATCATAGACTTTCATCTGATTGTCAGGGCCATCGTAGGACTTGTGGATGATGCTGTTGTAGAGTATTTCCCTGAGTCCCTTTTCAGGAATCTCAAGAGGCTCCACGCGCTGCATCCCTTCGTAATGGATAGGCCTTACAAGATATTTGGCCGACAGGACATCGATGACCTTGTCTGCCATCTGGATAAGGTTGCCCTCGATAAGATCCTGAGTGATGAGATCAGCGGCTCCATTGCCGAACCGGCCGATTTTGAATCTGGCATTGAGGCAGTATGCTTGTGGATTCTTGCCGAACAGCAGCAGGGCGGCCATTGTCATCTTGCCTTCATCGTTCATCAGTTTCAGATTGCCGAGAATCTTCTCGATGCTATCTTTCTCAACGCTCTTGGCCAGTCTGCCGTTGGCGATTCCTTCCTTTACGAAATATGTAACAGCCGAGGCGTCGATATCCTTCACGCCCGTTCCTTCGACAATCTGCTCATCCCAGGATTTGCCCATCTTGTTCAGCAGGAAGTTCTGTGCTGCCATTCCGTCAAGCTGCTGAAGAGTCGTTCCGGAGCGGAAATATAGCCGGCCTTTGTAGGTGATGGGGGTATTGCTCGGAGCAATGGTAATCTTTATGTATTCCTTCCCATTCTCCTCAAGCAAGCTCACATCGGGAACAACCCCGGTAGTAGTTACAATCTTATTGGGAATGTCTTCCATAAGTTTCTTGGCATTCGCCACACCGACAACATTACCCTTGTCATCCACCCCGATGAGCAAAGACCCGCCCTGAGAGTTGGCGAATCCGCTTACATACTCCAAAAACTCGTCTTTCCAGATTTGTTTGAAATCAAGATTCTGATTCTCTTTCATGCCGTAAAATCTTATAGCTGAATGCAAATGTACGAATAATCATCGATAATCATCTCATTACACTTGTTATATCAGGTGATGTTTAATTAGTTCTGAGTCAATCGTTGAACATAGCTGATATACTTTGTCAATTGCTGAGCTAGAGAGAGGGTAGTTAATAGAAATACACAGATTGCTCGAGTTGATGGAGACCAAATTTCTTTTATTCATTTTTTGTAGTTTAGAATCAGCCCTTGAATTATTGTGGATAATCAAATGGCGAATTTCTAAATACAACAGCGAATCTTCCTTTAATACTGTATTGATGTTAATCTTTGTTGCTTTTATAAATTTATCCAAAAGCTTAGGTGTACATCTTTCTGCCTCAAGGGCTCGATATACCCTCCGTGCAATTTCGTCCAAAATCTGGGCATATGATCCTAGCGAGAATATATCGGCATATGATAAGTCTGTACTAGTATCGGAAGGTACCATATTCAAAATCTGCTGCGGCTTTGTATTCTCTAATTCACGAATAATTGAAGAAAGATAATCTGAAAAAAATGCATACAATTCAATAATTGCCTGTTCATTTAATTTTTTTCTTGAGGTGGCAAATGTTCGGGAAATATCAATTGATTCATTGGGAATATTTAATTGTGCATGAGTTGCTAAACTAGATGACAATGTATCAGCAATTGTTTTCCCGTTTCCGGCATTTTTTGAGCATACTTTATTTGCATTTGTGAGGACGACATCAGCCAACTGAAGGTGCTGTTTTAAAGAACGAATTTTACCATCGAAACTTTGGAATGACTTGGAACCCATAATTGAAGTGTTATAAGTGATTATTGATTATGTCAACAAAAAAGAGATGTTAGTCAAAGTAGTCATACTTGTCCGTAATCTTCTCGACCACCGTCAGATTCTCAGCCTTGATGTACTTGCGGAGCATAGCAGGGGACGTGTGGCCTGTAATCTTCATAATGTCATAGATATCCATTCCGGAAAGATACATCAGAGTTGCGCCCGTACGCCTTGCAGTATGTGTGTGAACCAGGTCGCATTTCTCCTTCCAGACTTTCTTCGGAGTGCCGCCGTTCGTCACTTCAATTTCAACCTTTTCGGTTATTCCGGCATCCCTGCAGATTTCTTTCAGGTAGCGGTTGATGACCTGGTCCTCCAGATGCGGCATCTGGAAATCGTACTTCCTCAGAATCTCCAGCAGTTGGCTGGAGCAAGGAATGGCAACCTTGGCCCCGGTTTTCTTCTGCTTGATGTCGATGTAGGTTATTTCCTTTTCCTTTATCTCCGGCTTTGTCTTGCCGGGATTCTCCGGATCCGGCACATCCTCAATCCAGCGCTTTGTATATGTATGGATTGAATCCTTGGAGATATTGTTGTAGTCGGATACACGCTGCGCAGTCCAGCAACCCACCATAAAGATATCACGGGCAACCCCGTGGCCGAAATGAACGCCATCATATTTCAGCTCCATTATGCGCTGCAGCTCTTCACGGGTGAGATACACATTATCAACCTCGATGCGTGTTCCCTTGAACTTCTTGTCCTTCCAGAGATTATTATGATGATAGCCTTCCGTCTCGGCGGTATAGAGAATTGCCTTGAGTTCCTTGATACACTTGCCGACTGAATTGATGCTGTACCCGTCAAACACCTGCTTCCCGTCAACGACCTTGGTCTTGTTTTTCAGGAAAGTGGTGTAGTCGTAGTAGCATTTCATATCGATGTCATCGAAGTCATACACCCGATGAACGTGCTTCTGGAATGCCGCCCACTGATTCATAGCGGTCACGATGGCACGGATGGTAGAAGGAGCGTAGTTCCGGCCCTGCTCAGTCTGGCGGGCTCCGGACTTGATCTGTTCGATATAGAGCTTGATGTACTTCTGGAGAGTCATCTTCTTCTCCTCGGCTTCCTTCTTCAGGCGTGCCTCTTCCTCAATGGCAGCCGCCTCGCGTTCCTCCTTGTAATAGATGTCATCGATTATCTTCTTCGCCTGGTCGGAAGTGAGCTTCTTTCCGGAATCAGTAATCGAATTGATGGCAGACTCAATCTCCAACTTTGACCGCTGGATTTTCTGGCCCTCGGGCGAACTCATATAAGCCGGGAACACCTTGCCTTTCGGAGAGGCGGTGTACTTTGCGATGTCCACCTTGATAGGAGTTTTGATGAGAAGATTGACGCCGAGTTTTTCGGCCTGGATGCGGGCGGTCAGATAGCCGTCACCGTCCGTTCGCGTAGTACGCAATTTGAAAGAAACAGACATAATTCAGTAGTTAATAATTCGTACAACAAAGATAGTGAAATTATCTTAAGTTGATACTGATTTGATACTGAACTTTGGATTCCTCCCTTAAGAGCATTTTAGAAGCAATCTTAATATATTGTTCTATATCAATGTATTACGCAAATTCTTTCTTAACCCAACTTTTGCCAAATAAAGCAAAAAAGGTCCGCTAAGCACCTCTTCAAACCCCTTTCAGCGATGCTGAAAGGGGTTTTGCTATTCTGGACCTTGTGAATCTAAGCTTCTTCTGAATACTTCTGCCGTCCGAGGATTATGCCCAGGGCAATGCCGCATCCGGCAATCGGGAGCATGAGGTACTGTTTGTATGACTCGAAAAACCGTCTTGCAGACGAAAGGATGCCTTCGCTGATTGCGTTGATTTCCGCAGGGTACAGGCAGGCAAGGTACACTGCGGCGCCTCCCAGGATGAGACCGCAGGCGAGGGCCATGGCCAGGGCCCTCCTTCCGGATCTTCTCTGTCTGTCAACCTCCTTCTTGATTCCTTCCACAGCACGCATCTTCTGCTGTACCTCGAGCAGGAATGCGGGATTATCCTGTACCTGAGGCCTGCTGTCCCGGAGTAACGATTCTATGTCTGTATTCTTCATTGCAGTATGGATTTGAGGTGATTGCGACCGGTGGACAGGTAATATTTCACCGTGCCCTGAGGTATCTGCAGTATGGAAGATATTTCCCTGATGCTCCGGTCTTCGAAATAGTGCAGTACAATGGACGCCTTTTCTTTCTCCGGAAGGGACTCCAGTGCCTGATACAGTCTCTGATGTCTGAATCCGGAGTCCGTCTCGTCATCGGCCGGAACGGACAGGGCTTGTCTTGTATCCGGAGAGACCGTATCAAGCTTTGGCTTGCGGCAATGGTCCACATAACAGTTATATGCGATACGGAATAGCCAGGTGCTGAACTTTGACAGCCCTGAAAACGAAGCGGATGCGACGTAGGCACGGACCAGCGCATCTTGGGCAATGTCATCAGCCAGGGGTGCATCTCCGCCACACAAGGCAAGCAGAAATCGCCTGAGGGATTCCTGCTCGGACCTGACGAGGTCTATGAAACGCTCCTGGGTCATTTGCGTCAGGCAATTTGAAGATTGCTTATTCCTGCTCCATAGACTTCTCTTCTGCCTCAATCTCCTTTTCCAGCATCTTGCGGCCCACAAAGAAACCTATGAAAAGAGCTATTCCGACCGCAAGGGAAATGCCACCGCAGATCAGTAGCGGAGCATAGGTGTCATTTTCCAATGTCATCCATAGCACAATGCCGAAGGCAGTCAGGCCGACGCCTATAATGGATGCCGCGCAACCGTAGATCAGGCGGTTCAGAAGGCGTTCCTTCGTGCTTTTCCGCTTTTTCGGAGCTTCCTTGAACAAATCGCTGTCGATTGTGACTCCCGACTCGATAGCCTTGATCATGACCTCCGCTTTTTTGTCAATTTCATTCCTGCGCACTCTTGTAACAAGCCATACAAGCATAACTGGCAGTACCACACAGATTCCAATAGGGACAATGATATCTCTCATAATTGAAAATATTAATGTTTAACATATCCGTCCGTTTTCGGGCGCTTTCAACAGTTAGACGGAGCAAAGATGAAAAAAGTTGGAAAATTTTTGAAAAAAGTTATATCAGGGTGGCGAAAGCCTCGCGCTTCCTTATG
>CALZOR010000042.1 GCA_945827785.1 uncultured Bacteroidales bacterium
TTAGTTTCTCGGTACTTGCTTCTTGTACTAAATCTCAGTCTTTTCAAACAACTTTCTTTTTGCTTCTTTTGAGCGCCTGCTGCGTTGGACTCGCTCGTCGGTCGGTCATTACCAACAGGTAACTCCCTCAGTCCTCACTTCGTCCGCCTTGCATCCATCTCAAAATAATTCAAAAAAACTATCTGATATCTGCGTCCTTGGATCTAGCCTCGGATCATTTTCAGGTCTCAGACCCCTTTCTGAATCGGGGTTGCAAAGGTAAGGCTTTTTTCTGAACTTGCAAACTTTTTTTTGAGTTTTTTCGAAAAATTTTCGAATCTCAGTCCGCTGCTCAAAACCTCACTCTGCCCAGCCTTTTTAAGAACTCTTGTCCTCTCAGACACCCGTTTTTCAAATGGGAGTGCAAAGGTAGCGCTTTTTTCTTAACTTCCAAACTTTTTTGAGAAAAATTTTGAGAAAAACATTAAAAAGCCAATTTTAGGCCTTTATAGAGCCAATTTCAAATGATTTTTCTTAGATTTGTAAGATTTATAATGAACAACACAAACTGCTTATTTGAATAGACCATGAACAGGATTATCACAAGCATCATCACCCTGATAACTGCGGCAACGTCATTTGCGGCAACAAGTCAGGATTCCCCTCTATGGATCAGGAAGAACTGCATTTCCCCTGACGGGACAAAAATAGCCTTTACATATAAAGGTGATATATACTATGTTGCGGCAGAAGGTGGCAGGGCTGTGCAACTTACCACCAACCCGGCATACGACTCGGATCCGATATGGACTCCTGATGGGAAAAATCTTGTATTCAGTTCTTATAGGGAAGGCAGCAAGGACATATATATAATGGATGCACAAGGCGGAGCTGCAAAAAGGATAACCACATGGACCGGAAATGAAACTCCTCTTGCCATATACGGTGACGAAATCTGGTTTTCATCCGAGATTCAGCAGGATGCAGATTATGGGGACTTCCCGGGCAAGCCTCAGGTGTATGCAGTGAAGACAAATGGAGGAAGGCCGAGACAGGTGACATCGCTTCCTGCAGGCTCATTGAGCATAAATTCCCGTGGAATGGTCCTATATGAAGATATCAAAGGATATGAAGATGCTTTCAGGAAACACCACACATCACCGGTCACAAGGGACATATGGCTCTGCAAGGCCACATCGGGCAAAGATGGTCTGGTCATGGACGGACAATCAGAGTTCACAAAGATTTCCGACTTCAAGGGTGAGGACAGGAACCCGGTATTCGGAAAAGATGGAGACACCTTCTACTACCTGAGCGAAGCCGATGGTACATATAATATATATAGGAACAGCATTTCCAATCCAGGAAAACCAGCACAGCTGACATTTGAAAAAGGCAATCCGGTCAGATATATATCCGTTTCGGACAATGGAACGGTTTCTTACTCATTTGACGGGGAATTGTACACTATCCGGGAAGGAAAACAGCCACAGAAAGTCAGTATAGAAATAATAACGGACAGTTATACAAAAGAAAAAGAATACAGGAACATCACATCGGGGGCAACGGATCTGGCGGTATCACCTAACGGGAAGGAGGTCGCATTCATTGTCAGGGGCAACGTGTTCATCACGTCAGTGGACCATAAAACCACCAGATGTATAACGAACACACCAGAGCAGGAAAGAAATCTCACATTCTCTGAGGATGGAAAAACCATCTACTATTCGTCTGAAAGAAACGGGAACTGGGGAATATGGGGAACGTCACTCAAAGGAAAAGATGACAAATATTTCACATACTCCCTCGAAATGGAGGAAAAACGCATAACTCCGGAAGGTCAGACATGCTTCCAGCCACAGGTTTCCCCGGACGGGAAATACATCGCATATCTCAAGGACAGGACGGCCGTAGCAGTAATGAATCTGAAGTCAGGGAAAGAGAAAATACTGCTCGACAAAAATATCAACTACTCCTATTCCGATGGAGATCAGGCATTTGAATGGAGCCCGGACAGCAAATACATACTATGCACATGGCAGGGAGACGGAGGCTGGAACAACGAAGACGTGGCATTGGTTGAAGTAGAAAGCGGGAAAATCACCAACATCACCCAAAGCGGATACTCCGACGGAGGATTCAGATGGGCGATGAAAGGAAAGGCGATGACATGGACTTCCGACAGAGCCGGTTACAGGAGTCACGGAAGCTGGGGAGCACATAGAGACATATACATAATGTTCTTTGATAGAGAGGCTTACGCACAATTCAGACAGGACAGGGAGGACAGAGAAGTCAATAAGATGCTCATGAGCGAAAAAGAGCAGAAGGCCGAAAAGAAAGACAGTGTCAAAAAAGAAGAAAAGGGAGAGAAAATCGTTCTGGACCTTGTTGACAGACAGAACAGAATTATCCGCCTGACTCCATTCTCCGGGTCTATTGGTGATCATTACCTCACCGAAGACGGCAAGAAACTCTTCTTCATGGCAAGAACTGCAAAAACCATGGATTTTTGCGAGCTGAATATCGAGGACATGAGTTTCAAAGTCATTTCAAGCAATGTCTCGGGAGATATTTGTCCTTCGCCTGACGGGAAAATGCTCTACATCCTCAGCAGGAACGGCATCATGAAAATGCCTGCAACCGGAGGAAAGATAGAGCAGGTTTCATTCGTGGGAGAATACGAGCACTCCCCTGCTACAGAAAGGGAATATATCTTCAACCATGTATGGAAGCAAGTGGAGGAAAAGTTCTATGATGCTGATATTCACGGCATTGACTGGACTGGATATAAAGAGGTTTATAAGAAATTCCTGCCTCATATCAACAACAATTTCGATTTTCAGGAGATGCTCTCCGAAATGCTCGGGGAATTGAACGGCTCACACACCGGAGCAAGGTACTACTACCGGTCAAATGAGTATAGCGCCTGCCTTGGAGTTCTGTATGACCTTGATTATCAGGGAGACGGGCTTCTTATTAAGGAGGTTCTCAAAGGAGGCGTCATTTATTCGCAGGCGCCACAGATCAAGGCCGGAGACGTTATCGAAGCTGTTGATGGCGTGAAGATTGCAGCCGGACAGGACTACTTCCCAGTTCTGAGAATGAAGGCAGGCAAGAAGGTGACGCTTACAGTGAGAAGCAAGGGTGGGAAGCCTGAGAATATCATTGTAAAAACCGCATATTCCGATGCTGCAGACCTGTATGAAAGATGGGTTGAGCAGAGAGCCGAAATGGTCAGGAAACTTTCCGGAGGAAAAGTCGGCTACGTGCACGTGGAAGGCATGGATTCGGACAGTTACAGGAGGGTATTTTCTGATTTGCTTGGCAAGTACCGTTCTTGTGAGGCCGTGATTGTGGATACCAGACACAACGGAGGAGGATGGCTGCACGATGATCTTGCAACTCTTTTAAGCGGAAAAGCGTATGCCAGGTTCGAACCGAGGGGACAATATATCGGAACTGACCCTTGGAACAAATGGAACAAACCTTCATGCGTGCTGATTGGAGAGGACAATTACTCGGACGCTTCCGGCTTCCCTTATATATATAAGAGTCTGGGAATAGGAAAACTCATAGGAGCACCCGTGGCCGGCACAATGACTGCCGTCTGGTGGGAGACACAGATTGACCCTACCCTTGTATTCGGAATTCCACAGGTGGGTGTCATCGGAATCAAAGACGGAAGATATTTGGAAAACCTTGAAATACAACCAGATATCCTTGTCTATAATGACCCGGCTTCAGTGCTTCGCGGAGAGGACAGGCAGCTTGAAGCAGCTGTCAGGGAAATGATGAAAGAGATTGAAAAATAAAATATATGGATAGAAAAATTGTCATTATTCCGACATACAACGAAAAGGAGAATATTGAGAACATCATCAGAGCCGTATTTTTGCTTGAGGGGAATTACCATATCCTAGTAATTGAGGATGGTTCTCCTGACGGGACCGCTGCGATTGTTAAGAAATTGCAGGAGGAATTCCCGCAGAGGCTGTTCATGATTGAAAGGAAAGGCAAACTCGGGCTGGGTACCGCATACATAACCGGATTCAAATGGTCCGTTGAACAAAAATACGACTACATTTTCGAGATGGATGCCGATTTTTCACACAATCCTCAGGACCTTCCGAAACTTTATGAGGCCTGTGCCAATGGTGGTGCCGATCTGGCAATTGGTTCAAGGTACTGTAACGGAATCAGCGTCATCAACTGGCCTATAGGGAGAGTCATAATGTCCTATTACGCTTCTGTTTATGTCAGGACAGTTCTTGGGATGAAGGTTTTCGACACGACTGCCGGCTTCAAGTGCTATAGGCGTAAAGTATTGGAAACCATTGACCTGGATAAGGTTAAAATGAAAGGATACGGATTCCAGATTGAGATGAAATACTCCACTTTCAAGCTCGGATTCAAAATTGCCGAAGTGCCTATCATATTTGTGGACAGGAAGGAAGGAACTTCCAAGATGAGCAGCGGTATCTTCGGAGAAGCCTTTTGGGGTGTGCTCGGACTCAAAATGAGAAAAATCAAACCTGTACAGAAATGATTCTTTTTGACAAAGCCTATATTGTGACCGGTAATCGGGAAGGTGATGGCGCCCTTCTTGTGGATTCGGATAAGATTTCCGGGGTTTGTTTCAAGGAGAAAGACGGGATGGTACAACTACCTTCCTGCGAGGGCGGGTTCAATATGCCGTACGAGGGAATTGCCGAATATCTGAAAATGAAACATCCTGATTTGCAAGTTGTTGACCTTGGAGGGAAATGCCTGATGGCAGGAGGAATCGATGCACACGTTCATTTCCGCGAGCCCGGGCTTACTCACAAGGCTGATATCGGAACGGAATCCGGGGCGGCTCTTTCCGGAGGTGTTACCACGGTCATTGACATGCCGAACACAAATCCTCCGACGGTAACGGCTGAGGCACTGAAGGGGAAAATCGCTCTTGCAGCGGAAAAGGCAAGATGCAATGTTCTGTTCCACCTTGGTGTTACCAACAGGAATGTTGCTGATATTCAAAAGATTATTGCCGATGGAGATGCTTCAACCGGGATTGGTGCAAAAGATTTCGCCGGTTTGAAAGTATTTATGGGTTCTTCAACCGGAAATATGCTGGTGGATTCGTCAAATGCTCTGGAGGAAATCTTTGCAATTGGGGAAAAGCCTGTTCTGGTCCATTGCGAGGATGAACAGACAATACGGGAAAATCTTGCCAGGGCGACAGAGCAGTACGGGGATGACATACCATGGCAGGAACATGAAAATATCAGGAGCAGACGCGCCTGCATAAAGTCATCCATCAAGGCCCTGGAGCTTGCAATGAAACACCGGACACGGATGACACTTTGCCATATTTCCACCAAAGAGGAGGTGGAAATGGTAAGGGCGGCAAAGCTCAGCAATCCACAGATAACGGCGGAAACATCATGCAACTATCTATGGTTCAGCAATCAGGATTATGCCAGACTGGGCAGCAGACTGAAGTGCAATCCGTCCGTTAAGAGCGGAGATGACAGGCAGGCCCTGAGGGATGCGCTTCGTGAAGGGGTGATAGACACCATTGGCTCGGACCATGCCCCTCATCTGCTGTCTGAGAAAGAGGGGAAATACCGCCAGGCGCCTTCAGGTCTGCCTTCGGTTCAGTTCAGCCTGCCAGTCCTGCTTACAGTAGCTGAGCAGGAGGAAATTCCGCTTTCGAGGATTGCATCCGTGTTTTCTGAAAAGGCAGCAGAAATCTATGGTCTCCGCAGAGGATGCCTTAAAGAGGGCTGGATTGCCGATCTCGTTATCTTTGACTATGACAAGGAGTTCACTGTGCGCAATGAGGATGTTGTAAGCAAATGCGGATGGACGCCGTACGAAGGAGAAGTGCTCAAAGGTGTCGTGGAATCGGTATATCTTGCCGGCAAAGAAGTAGTCCGTAATGGTAAATTGATATAAGTAATTTCATGAACACCGAGAAACCAAATTATAAAAAGTCATTCATATATATAGTATCGGCCTTCGCCATTATGCTGTGGGGCATGTCCTATATATGGACCGATTCCCTGATTGCATATGATATCCCCATTTTCTATTTTATTTTTGTGAGGATATTCATCGCCGGGTTCATTCTTTTCCTTTTCAATGCAGCAAGCGGGAAAAACATGTCCATTAATAAGAAAGACTGGCCCAAATTCCTGTGCCTTGCCCTGTGTGAGCCGTTCATATATTTTATTTTTGAGACCTACGGTCTGAAATTTACCGGGTCTCCGACCATCAGTGCCATGGTGATTGCAACCATTCCGATATTTTCAGTGGGGGCAGGAATCTTATTCTTCAGGGAAAAGGTCAATACGATCAACATTGTAGGCATCCTGCTCTCGCTGGTGGGCATTATCCTGGTTGCAATGGCAAGGGGAGAAATTGGAGAGCATCTGATTATCGGCATTCTGTTCCTGCTTATCGCCGTTATTGCCGAAGTGGGACATGCATCACTGACAAAGAGTCTGTCCGGCAATTACGCAGCTCAGGTCATTGTCATGTATCAGTTTCTGATTGGCAGCATATACCTCCTTCCATTGTTCCTCTGGAAGGGACTGGACGGATTCAACAAGGAGATTTATTTCTCCTCAGAGGTGGTTTATCCTATTATCTGTCTGGCAGTGCTTTGTTCAAGCATGGCATTCTCACTCTGGGTCAGCACTATAAAGGTGCTGGGTGTAGCTAAGTCGAGCATTTTCTCCGCTTTGATTCCGGTTGTGGCTGCTCTGATTGCATGGGCACTCGGACACGAAATACTCAACCTCAGGCAGTGGGGCGGCATAGCCCTTTCCACCATCGGAGTTATTCTTTCACAATATTCCGGAAAGAGGAATAGTCAGAAGAAAGACTGATACAAATTGAAATGCAGTCCCCGGGGACGGCGGAGTTAGGCCTTGCACAAACGAAGGGCAATGCGCATACGGTCCATATCTGTGGACAGCACCATGACCTTCACCTGCTGATGGAGTTTGAGTACCTTGGAAGGGTCCTGAAGTCCTTTTACGCCCATCTGCGAGACATGGATAAGGCCATTCTGTTTGATTCCTATATCCACAAAGGCACCGAAAGCAGTAATGTTCGTCACTATGCCCGGAAGTTCCATTCCGGAAACAAGATCGTCAATGGTCTTAATGTCATGACAGAACTCAAATTCGGATGCAGTCTCGCGAGGATCGAGACCAGGCTTGCGCAGCTCCTTTATGATGTCGTTAATTGTCGGCAGGCCGAACTCCCCTTCGACATATTTTGAAGGATCAATCTTAGAGCACAGGGCAGAATTGCCTACAAGTTCTTTTGTTGAAACTTTCAGGTCACGAGCCATCCTGTCAACTATGTGATAGGCTTCCGGATGTACTGCAGAATTGTCGAGAGGGTTCTCCGCACCGGTAATCCTGAGAAAACCTGCGCACTGCTCAAAGGCCTTGTCACCAAGCCTTTTAACCTTTGTCAGCTGGCGTCTTGAAGTATATGGCCCGTTCTGGCGGCGATATTCGACTATGTTGTCAGCAAGCGCAGGTCCGATTCCAGAGACATAGCTCAGGAGATAACTGCTTGCAGTATTGAGGTTTACGCCGACACTGTTCACGCAGCTTTCGACGGTATTGTCCAATGTTTCCTTGAGAAGGGTCTGGTCCACATCATGCTGATACTGACCGACTCCAAGGGACTTGGGGTCTATTTTGACGAGTTCCGCCAGAGGGTCCATAAGACGCCGTCCGATTGAAACCGCTCCCCTGACGGTGACATCATATTCCGGGAACTCCTCACGGGCAACGTCCGAAGCAGAGTAGATGGAAGCGCCATCTTCGCTCACTGTAAAGACGCGTACTCCCTTTGGGAGAGGAACACGCTTGATGAATTCCTCGGTCTCGCGGCTTGCAGTACCATTGCCTATTGCTATGACTTCGATGCCATATTTCTGCACCATTGCAGATACGGCAGTTATGGCCTTAATCTTCTCATTTGCAGGGGGATGAGGGAAAATGGCCTCATGATGCAGAAGATTTCCCTGGGCATCAAGGCATACGACCTTGCACCCTGTCCTGAAACCCGGGTCGATTGCGAGGGTGCGCTTCTGCCCTATCGGTGCAGCGAGCAGGAGCTGACGGAGATTCTCGCCGAAGATTCTGATAGACTCGACATCGGCCTTCTCCTTGGCCTGTTTGAGGATTTCATTTGAAATCGACGGTTCCAGGAGCCGCTTGAAAGCATCGTCAAAAGCAAGGTTCAGCTGGTCTGCCAGTTTTGCGGATGGATAATGTTTTTCCTGACAGAAATCATAATAGAGTTTTTTGCAGCATTTCTCGGCATCTGCATCTATCTTCAGAGAAATGAAACCCTCGTTTTCAGCCCTGAGCATTGCAAGAAGGCGATGCGGGGGAATTTTTGAAATGGGTTCCGAACAGTCGAAATATGCCTGATACTTACGGCCTTCCGGACTGTCAGCCTTTTTGGTCGCCTTGGTTGCGATTCTTCTTGTGCGAAAAATCCCGCGAAGGGTTTCCCTGACAGAAGCAGTCTCACTGATTCTCTCAGCAACGATGTCACGGGCACCTGAAAGGGCATCCTCAACGGAAGCAACCTTGTCAGAAGTATATTTGCGGGCTTCCGCATAGGGATCGGCCAGGGTTACATCGAACATTTTGTCTGCAAGCGGTTCAAGACCGGCCTCCCTTGCAATGGTTGCCTTGGTTCGGCGCTTTGGCCGGTATGGAAGATATAAGTCCTCAAGTTCCTGGGCCTCAACACATTGTTCAATCTTCTTCTTCAGCTCAGGAGTGAGAGCCCCGGCCTTTTCGATTGTTTCCATCACGGATTCCTTACGCTTGTGCATAAGGGTATAGAGTTCCGAATAATGTTTGATTTCAGCAATTGCCACCTCATCAAGTCCGCCGGTACGCTCCTTCCTGTAACGGCTGATGAAAGGGATGGTCGCACCATCCTCAAAGAGATTTATACAATTTTCAACTTGCCAGATATGAAGGCCGAGTCTGGTGGCTATTGTCTTGACGTAGAGTTCCTGCATGATTGTGGTCAGTTAATGTGCCGTGATGGCATCAGTCGTGTGAAACCTGCTTGAGCTGGTCCCTGTAAGCAGAGAAGATTTTGGATTTTGATACGAAGCCTACATAGGTCCTGTCCTTCTCCACAACTGGCAGATTCCAGGCTCCGGTTTTTTCGAATTTCATCATCACGCTGTCCATCTTCTCGTCCACATAGACATAGGCTGGAGCGGATTTCATGAAATTATAAACATGAAGACTGTCATACAAGTCTTTCTTGAACATGTCGCGGCGGATGTCCTCGAGAGATACGAAACCCTGGAAATGATGCTTTGAATCTATCACAGGGAAAACGTTTCTGGTCGAATCGGCCACTACTTCCACAAGCTCGCCGAGGGTGGCATCAATCTTTACCGTACTGAAGTCCTGCTCTATCAGTTCATTGGTTTTCAGCAATGTAAGTACCGCCTGATCGCTGTCATGAGTAAGCAGTTCACCCCTTTTGGCAATACGCTTGGTATAGATTGAATACGGCTCGAACATTCTTGTGAAACCGTATGATACGGTCGCCGTGAGAATCAGCGGGATAAGAAGGTCATATCCCCCGGATATCTCCGCTATGAGGAAGATTGCGGTCATCGGTGCCTGCATGACTCCTGACATCAGGCCGGCCATTCCGACAAGTACAAAATTCTGTTCAGGAACTATGGCTCCCCCGCCGGCGAGGTTTATTGAACGGGAGAGGACGAATCCGGCAATGGCACCGATAAACAATGTAGGACCGAAAGTTCCTCCGACCCCGCCTCCGGCATTTGTAAAAGACATTGAGAACACCTTCAGAAGCAGAATCAGCATGAAGAAAATCGGGATGGTCCATGGGGTGTGCATGAAAAAGGCAAGGACAGTACGGCCTTCCAGATCTATAGTTCCGCCATTAAGCAATTCATGGACATAACCATATCCCTCACCATACAGAGGCGGGAAAAGAAATATCAGAAGGCCAAGGCAAAGAGCCGAAATGCCCCATCTGAGGAAAGGTTTCTGTATGCTTTTGATTTTGTCTTCAAGCCATAAGGTGGTGCGGGTAAAATAGACCGAACATGCAGCACAGAACAGTCCGAGAAGGATGTAATAGGGAATGTTGTGCATTGTGAACGGCGAGAGCGTACACGCAAACGGGAGCTGGTCGCCGAGCAGAAGATATGACACCACCGTCGCAGAAATCGTAGACAGAAGCAGCGGGAGGATGGATGTCATTGAAATGTTGAAGAGCAGGATTTCAAGAGTGAAAAGCACTCCTGCAAGCGGGGCCTTGAATATGCCTGCGACCGCTCCGGCAGCACCGCAGCCGAGAAGGATGGTCATGTTCTTGTAGGAAAGGCCCATGAACCTTGCCACGTTCGAGCCGATTGCCGCTCCGGTATATACAATCGGGGCCTCGGCACCGACCGAACCTCCGAAACCGATTGTGACTGAGGATGCTGCTATGGATGTCCACATATTGTGCGGACGAATCTTGGATTCATTTTTTGAGACGGCAAGAAGGACTTTCGTGACTCCATGGCCTATGTTATCCTTGACAATATACTTGACGAACAGCAGTGCGAGCAGCATACCAACTCCGGGATAGATGAGGAAGAGGAAATTGTAGTCTTCGCCATCGAACCATCCGGTCAGGGATTCATGGATGAACTCCACCGCAACTTTGAGGAAAACAGAGGCAAAGCCGCAGGCGAGTCCCACAAGAAGGGACAATATCAACATCATATCCCTCTCGGACACCTTTGCTGTCAAATGTCTGAGAGGGACTCTGATGAATCTGTCTGTAAACCTGGTATTCATTATTATCCCTGCAATTTCCGGTCAAACCTTGCAAAGATAAGAAAAACATCGAGAAATGTCAATCGAAAATCAGTCTTTGAGGACAGGGTCGCAAGTAAGTCCGACGCCGAGCTTGCGGAAAATCTTTCGGTCCACCTCGCTGAGCATGACGGTGGAATGTACCTGACAGCCGCACAGTTTAGGGAGCTGTTCAAGGGCCAGACGGCAATTCTCGTCCTTGATGCTCAACATTGAAAGGGCAACGAGGACCTCATCTGTGTGCAGACGCGGGTTATGGCCGTGGAGGAAGTTCACCTTGGTCCGCTGAATAGGCTCAATCATTACTTCAGGAATGAGCTTCACTTCATGAGGGATGCCTGCAAGGTGCTTGGTGGCATTAAGAATCAGCGCTGCGCTCGGGCCAAGAAGCGAACTTGTGCTCGCGGTAATGATTGTTCCGTCTTGAAGTTCGATTGCCGAAGATGCCTCTCCCGAGAGTTCCTTGCGTTCACGAGCTGCGACAGTAGTACGCCTGTAAGCTGTAGTGAGCTTTGCCTGCTGCATTATGAGAGCAATCTTATTCACCTCATTCTCATTGCTTCCGTTTTCAGCAAGAGTGTCCAGGGCTCTGTAATAGCGGCGTATGATTTCGTCACGGGCAGCATTGCAGCAAACATCCTCGTCACTCATACAGAATCCTATCATGTTGACACCCATGTCGGTAGGGGATTTGTACGGATTCTCTCCATATATACCTTCAAAAAGCGCATTCAGGACAGGGAAAATCTCAATGTCACGATTGTAGTTGACTGCAATCTTGTTATATGCCTCGAGATGGAAGGGATCAATCATGTTCACATCATTCAGGTCGGCAGTCGCTGCCTCATAAGCGATGTTCACAGGATGTTTAAGCGGCAGATTCCAGACAGGGAAAGTCTCGAATTTTGCATAGCCGGCCTTCACTCCCCTTTTGTGTTCATTATAGAGCTGGCTCAGGCAGACTGCCATCTTTCCGCTTCCGGGACCGGGGGCAGTTACGATTACCAGAGGACGGGAAGTTTCCACATAGTCATTCTTTCCGAAACCTTCTTCAGAGTCAATCAGGGCCACATTGTTTGGATAGCCTTCGATAGTGTAATGGTAGCAGACCTTGATACCCTGACGCTCAAGTCTGGCACGATAGGCTGCCGCACTTGCCTGTCCGTTGAAATGGGTAATCACGACAGCACCGACATAGAGGCCTACTTTCTCGAATTCGCCACGAAGGCGCAGTACATCCTCGTCATAGGTGATACCGAGATCGCCGCGCATTTTGTTCTTCTCGATGTCGAGAGCGCTGATAACCTGCACGACTTCCGCACAGTCACTCAACTGCATGAGCATCTGGAGCTTGCTGTCGGGCTGGAAACCGGGGAGGACCCGACTTGCATGGTTGTCGTCAAAGAGTTTGCCTCCGAATTCGAGGTAGAGTTTGTCACCGAACTGTGAGATACGTTTTTTAATTTGTTCAGACTGAATCTTCAGATATTTTCCGTTGTCAAAGCCAAGTCGCATATTTGTTAAGGTTTAGGGTAAGCTTTTGTTAACGGGCTGCAAAGATAAGATTTCAATGCCTTCAATGCAAAAAAATCGCACAAAAATCCGAATTAATACTCCGTTAGTTTCAGGCGATATTTTATGCTCCCGGGGCTTCTGTAGCTGATTTTTTCTGATTCCTGATTCTTAATTTCCCCTGTCTCAGGGACTTGGCAAGTCTTTCTGGACGTCAGGGGACGCCGTGTCCAATCGGAGCAGTCAATTTCAAAATCAACCGGACCGCGACAGCCCTCGCTGACAAAACCGAGTGATTCATATACCGTTCCCTGCGACCATTCAAGGTCTGCATAGCTCATGACATCGTCAGGAGCAAGTTCGTCAATGAAAAATTGCAACATCTTCCCCATTCCCCCGCAAATCCTGACATCAGGCAAGGAGGCATATCTGGTCCATTCATAAGATGCAACGACCTTGTCTTCCTTCTGCCATCTGCGCGCACCGGAAAAAGTTGACACAGCGACAAGGGTTCCAGGGGCAAGAAACCGGGTGTTATGAGCACCAGTGCTTCGTTTCAGGAACATGCCGTAGCGAAATTTGCATGTGGCATCGCCATAACTGTGACACCGTTCCAGAAAATGTGAAGCCGTCGGTTTGTCGATTCTGCGGATTTCGCAATTCCGGGCATATATCTGCCGGAAGATGCCCAGATGTGCCAGCAGTCTGGCCCTCGTCATTTCCCTTTGCCGCTCCCACCTGTCCCTTGTGATGACCAGGGAGCCTTCTGCCATGAAATTTTCCGGATAAGAAACAATTCCGCTTCGGGCAAGGTCAGGATCCATCTCTACGGCAACGACGGGAATCATAAGGCCGTCTGTTCGTCTGCGGCACATTATGCATCCGTATGGTTCAGTCTGTACAGGGCATTCACCAACACGCGGATGCCGCCACTCAAGAGAGGCGGCATCCAGTTCCTGGCATATTTCCGACAATAAAGGTATCACGTCGTTATTTTCTTCAAGTTGCTTTATTCTGCAACAAGGTGAAGCACGCGGCTCGACCAATCGAAGGTGTTGTCCGCATTGTTGGTGTACGGAATTTCGAGGCCGTTATCCATGAGGAAACGTCCTGTGAAACTCTTTCCTTCGAATTTCAGAGGATTCTTGTCTATGCGGTTGAGTTCATGGACAGTGTAGGTCTTGTCCGGGTCAAGGCCGGCCATCCTCACCCTCGGGAACTGCTCCCCGTGCATGGTTTCTGTCTTCCACCAATAGAAAACAGCCTGTTTCTTGTCCTGAGTGCAATACATGAGGGAGGCCATATTTTTGCCTTCATAAGGAGACACGAGTCTGTAGATGTCGCCGAACTGAACAACAGGACGGATTTTCTTGTATTCGGCGATTGCATTGCGGCATATTTCCTTCTCCCTGTCAGTCATGTTCTTAGGCTGGATTTCCATACCGAGACGGCCGCTCATGGCAACGTCTATGCGGAATTTCAGGGAGGTCACGCGGTTGGTCTGATGGTTAGGTACGGCACTGATGTGGGAAGCCATCGCAATAGCCGGGAAGAAATAGGATGTTCCCCACTGCATGTAGATTCTCTGAAGGGCATCGGTGTTGTCGCTTACCCAGAATTCATCGAACCAAGGCATGATTCCCCAGTTGGCACGTCCGCCTCCTGAGGCACAGGCCTGAATCGTCACATCAGGATATTTGGCTCTTATCCTGTCACATGTCTTTGCAAAACCGCGGTGGTATTCGATATAAAGATGGCTCTGGCGGTCTTTCGGAAGATACTGTGATCCGTGGTTCTGGATTGACATGTTCGCATCCCATTTAATGTAATCAATGCCAGGGTTTTCGCTCATGATGTCGTCCACAACCTTGAATACAAAGTCCTGAACCTGAGGATTGGACATATCGAGAACGAGCTGGGAGCCTCCCCTGCCTGTAACAGGGTCACGCTGAGGGGCCTTGATTATCCAGTCGGGATGTTTTTCATAGAGTTCGCTGACGGTATTGGTCATTTCCGGTTCAATCCAGATTCCGAAACGGATGCCTTTCTCCGTTGCCATCCTTACCAGGGCAGCAACTCCGCCCGGGAGTTTGTTCTTGTCTACGCCCCAGTCACCCAAGGATGATTTGTCATTGAGTCGAGGATATTTCTCTCCGAACCAGCCGTCATCCATGACGAAAAGTTCTCCGCCCATGGAAGCGATGTCATCCATCATCTGCCCCATTCCGGCTTCATTTATGTCGAAATAGACACCTTCCCAGCTGTTCAGCAGGATTTTACGCTCTGTATTTCCATGAGCCATCTTATAGTTGCGGCCCCAGCGGTGGAAGTTGCGGCTGGCTCCGCTCAAGCCCTCGTCCGAGAAGGTAAGGGCTAGCTGAGGAGTCACGAAGACCTCCTTCGGGTCAAGATAGTAGTGGGAATTGTCAGGGCAGATTCCGGCAAAGAACTGATGATATGAGGAAGCCGGAGAATTGAAGCGGAGCTGGTAGTTCCCGCTGTAGCAGAGAGCGGCTCCTATTACGCGCCCGGTATTCTCCTGAGCTTTTCCGTCGAGGGAAATCATGACCTCGGAATGGTCTGTCTGGGCGTTGCGTACACCGTCCTTGTTCTGAATGACGAGGATTCCCCTTTCAAGTTTTTCCTCAACCAGCCTTGCTTCATTGGCCCACTTTCCATTCAGGTGGCTCACCCATGTGTCTCCGACGCGGAGAGGAAGGCAGGCTGAGTCGAAACGGGTAAGCATGACTGCTTTCTTTTCCTTGTTCTCAATCTCAGTCCAGGTCTCAATCATGTCCACATCCTGATATGCTCTGTAGCAAACTGTTACATAGAACGGATAGACCGTATCCTTCAGAACAATTCTCGTCACGACAGAGTTGCTCTCCTGAGAGGTCTGGACATCCTCAACTTTCAGCACCGTGGACATGTTGCCATCGGCATGGGTCAATGACAGACAGAACTCATCCGTGCAATTGAAGCCGTAGGCCGGATAGATGTTCATTTTTGATGTTCCTGAAGAGGACAGATTGTTCAAATCATTGTCACTCAGGCGTTTGCCATAGTAGAGATACCTGGCGTCTTTTCCTTTGTCAGCGCTGATTACCAGCGATGTGGTCGGGGTTGTGATGTGCACTTGTGCAAAGGCTGATGCCGAGAATGCCAGTGCGGCAAGAATGGTTATTATACGTTTCATATTAATTGAAGAATATCGGTTATGACGGCAAAAATGAGCCAATCCGCACAAATATAATACATTTGCTCAAGTTTCGCAAGTTATAACTTATTATGTTCCTGAGTGTTGTGCCGCTTGCGA
>CALZOR010000043.1 GCA_945827785.1 uncultured Bacteroidales bacterium
GTCAGACAACGATAAAATTTAGCTTCCATAACACTAACAATTAATCACCCTCCAACCTTGCAAATAACAGACCTTTTGATATTTTCGCGGGAAATTGTTGATAAAATTGAAAAATACGATAACTTTGACAACTTCGTTGAGCGGCCACGACCGTATTTCTGATACTGACGCAGCATTAACAAGTTTGCGAATGTTAACAATGTGCAACACAATGAACTGAAACTCAGGAAGGATATTTGGCAACAAAGACAAACGGCCACCTCGCGAGAAATGGTTGATAATATCAGCATCAAGTACTACCTTAGTTTTCTTTTTGCCCATTGGTAATCATATTTAGAAGCTCGATATAATGCCCTTCAGAAATCTTTCCAGATTCATATAACAGACGAGCCTTTTCACCAAAATCACCAATTACTACGCCCTCATTACCGGCCTCATACAAAGACTGATCATATCCGTATTCCCGCGCAGAACTCTTCACTTGAACCGCTTGAAAATCCTTAACCTGTCTTTCAGTCATAAGCCCCAATGCCTTTAGGCGAAGCAAAAGGTTTGTTCTGGAAACCTGATACATCTGCTCCATTCTGAGTATAGTCGCAAGTTTAATCTTACGATGGATTATTTCATCTTTGTCAATCATGGGAAGAATACCATCCCTCGGGAGTAGCAAGGCGGATGCAAACATGTTGGCATTCTTCTCCTCTCCAGTGGCCAATCCCTGACACATATGAGGAGACGGATTCTCATCATAAAACAAGTGGTACAATTCATGTGCAATCGTAAAATGCTGACGTCCCCTGGTCGAATTGCTGTTGACCATCATAAACATTTTCCCACTTTTGGACCGACAACTAATTCCATAGGAATTACCCGACAGTGGTCTGTACATTGTCGTAATATTAAGCCTGCGAAGCAGTGTCTTAGCATTAATAGGCTCATACTGGCTCAGCCCCCTCTCTGAACGAAACTTGCCAGCAAGAGATTCAGCTTCAAGAATGGTTAATTTTTTCATTTCAACAACATTGTATCCATCATCAACGAATTCTTTACCACGCGTTTAAACGCTGCAATTTGTTCCATATCCCCAGGTGATAAATTATCGACTCGGAATGCCGTAGCAAGCATGCCTTCAACGACGTTCTCATTTTCCTCGTATAACATATATGCGTCGCATCCATACAAATCGGCGAGTTTCTCCATACATGGCAGAGGCAATTCTCTATCTCCAGATTCATAATTTGAGTACGCAGAACGCCCTATTCCCAAGAAAGACGCAACGTTTTCTTGAGTATAGTTGCTTGCTTCACGCATCAATTTGATATTTTTAGCTATAATCAGTCTTTCTTCCATTACGAGTGATATCTTATGTTGCATATATTCCGTGGCAAAAATAGATAATATTTCGTATTTCCCCAATTTTTGCCACAAATATTTTGCAGTAAATTTTCGTTCCAGTTCCCCAAACAGGCCCTGTACTGACACACCGCACCGAGGACGACGCCCTGTTAAGCAAAAAACGTCTATCGGGAAATAAATCCCTCCTGGTCATAGCCACGATGATATTTGTGAATGAGCGCAATCAGGAATTTAAGTCGTGAATCTTCGCAAGAGAGGTCCTTGAAACGGGATATCTGTGAATAATAGCGGTCCCGGGAACCGTTGCGGATACGCTCCTCGATATCTCTTGGGATGAAGAACTCGCAACGTGAAGGATCCAGATATTTTCGGAATTCGCTCAGATAAATATGGATTCCCGCAAGATCGAAATCTCCGAAATGAATATATCTGTTAGGGATGGACATCAGCCAGCGGACTAAATCGCCAGATTGTGGATAACGGCTGACAAATAGAACAGGAACTCCAATATATTCAAATAGATAGCGTTGTTTGGAGACTAGTCTGAAATTTTCCATATTCTCTACTCCAACCACTACGACGTTCTCTCCAATACGAAAATTTTGCCAATCGGAGATGAATGTAAACGCACCTTCCACAGGCCTCAACAAAAGACGGGAAGGAGACTCCCGAGGACCGAGCTCCACCTCAAGCGGATCATAAACATTGACAGGAAATCCGGGACAGGAACGGATGGGAACAATCTTCGAATCACCGAAATTCCGGACCAGTTCCGAACGCGAGCAGGCAGATGATGGGTCCAGAAAGTCCTGAAAAGAATCGTCAGAAGATAATCCGTCAATCCGATACCTTCGTGCAAGTTCCTCAGGTTCAACGGCTTTGTACGACATCCGGCTGCCGTGTCTTGTAGCAACCAACAGGTGTTCCTGCAAGAGCTGCTGCAAAAGTTCACCTTTCAACCGGCTTCCTCCGACTGATTCACCCCGTGCGAGGGAAACTAAAACGTCGAAATCAGACTTCCTCATATCAATATCCCAATGCGGCCTCCCTTCTTGATATCAGAGCCTGGACAATTGTCTTTGAAGAATCGTCCTTGCTCAAAAGATAAGTATATCTGTAGTCGGAAACATTATATGTAGTAGGTGAAGAGTTAATCAGCAAGATATTACGGCTATTGGCAAAGTCAAGAATACCTTTGACATTATTTGGATGGAGCTTCCCGATTTCATCCATCATACAATGAATGCGGAACTCTCCGAACTTTCTGGAAACCTTTTCCTTGAAGACATTGATCAGCATTATGTTTACCATTGCCTTTACTAGAATATCAGTGCCATCGGAACCGACATTGGATATTTTCTCCACCCAGCCTGTGTCGTTATCATTTTCAACGACGCGGAACTGTAGCTGGAATGTATCGGAAAGAGAGAGACTTTTTCGCATGGAAAAGTCGTTCAGGGTATTCATCAAATCCTCCAGATAACGGACAGCCTGACGGTTGACATCGTCCCTCGAGTCCCCGCTTGAGAATAGATTTATGCCACCCAGCTGAAAAGAATTCTCATCAGTGAACTCTTTGATTTTCAATAGTAATTGGACCATCTTGTCACCCGAATCAGTGCTACGGATCTCTATACTGCGAATAGCCCCGACAAAGTTCTTTTCCTTGAAATCATAGTTAATTTCCCGGATAATTTTTTCCACCTGGCTCCCATAGCCGGAAAGCTCCCCTATCTCCCGGGATACTCTTCGGAGGATTTCCATGTACCTGTCACTTGTGCGCCCGCGATAATCCTCAATCTTGTTCTGCTCCACGAATTCTTCCAAATCCGAAGCGAATGCCATATAATCTTCGTCCAAAACCAAATTATGCTTGAACTTGAATATATTATCAGGTCCGAAATGACCTTTGAAAAGATTGACACTCTTCTTGAAGTGGTCCTTCACTGTCATACGCTCCATAATCTGGGAGCGAATCTCATCCACCAGGGAAGAGGCATTCGAGACAGAAGTGTGTTCCCTCACATCGTCAAGATAAGAAGGGTACAACTCACTGTGACAGAAGGCCTCGAATTTCTCAAAACCCTCTTTTGCGATACGAATCTCCTCCCTTACGATATCAAGACTTCCTTTTTGCGCAGTCAACTTTTCTTCAAGTTGCCTTGCGTGAGAATTATATTTTTCGGAAAGTTTCTCTCGTTTGGTTTCAAGTACCCGTCTCTCATCCTTGAATTCCTCCTCCTTGTCGAAGAGCTCACTCTTTTCGAAACGATAATTGTAGCACAATTGTCTGTTGTCCTCAATGAACCTGAGTTCCTCCTGCACCTTAAGGATATCCTGTTCGCAATTATTCAATGCAATAATATCAACACCTGCGCCCTTCAGCTCCGCATTTCTTCTTGTATTAAGTTCACCAATAGACCGGTCCAGCAAGCTGCGTCTGTCAGCGATTGCAGCACGAAGGGTATCCAACTCCCTGTCTCTTTCGGTTTCGGCAGCCTTTATCCTCGCGTCGAACTGCTTCTGTACTTCCTTCAGAGACTTGGACTGTTTTTCTTGGGCAGACTTCCTTTCATTTTCCACCTCGTGCTTTTCTGCAATCAGTTCATGACGCCTGGAATCCAGCACCGATTTCCTCTGGGATATCATCTCCTTCTGCTTATCCTCCAGCCCCTGTATCTTCACCGTCAAAGCCTTGACCTGTCCCGGCAAAGCCTGGAGACTGAGGTCATCGGTATTGCGTTTCTCTCTCAATTCCCTGACCTTAGGTGACATCCTGGCCGATAGAGACTGTATTTCCTTATCAAGAGCAGCTTCCCTTATGCGGCCTAAGTCCCTTACGATAAAGGATTTGCTGCTGGTCAATCACCTTGCCTATAGTTTTCTCCCAACCGGAAACATTCCCGTCCAGCCACTCATAGAGAGAACCAGCTGCAGAAGAAAGCAGCCTGTCAATTTCATCCATTTTGGCCTTGTGAGCATCAATTTGCCTTTCCAGTTCTCCGACTTCCTTCTCGTGTGAAGACCTGAGAAGGGAACACTCATACTCATATTCTGTCTGAAGACGCTCAATCTGGCTGTCATAAGCCTTGACTTGAGCACGAAGGCGTGATTCCGACGCGGAAAGCTCCTTCAAATGCTCACGGTTGGCGTCGATTTCCTCGCCCAAAGGACGGAAATACTGCAATTTAACGAATTCTGCACTAATTTCCTTGTCCTTGGAAGAAAGAGCATCCAACTTCTCGCCTATCAAAGCAATAGAGGCATCAAACTCACACCTGACCTCCTCGATTTTTTTCTGTTTTGCGGCAATCAGTTCCTCCTTGGCCTTCAGGCACTTCTCCTTCATGTCTGACATCTTGCGCGAGCAATTTCCCTCGAAATCCTTGAATTCATCTTCCATCTGCTTCTGAAGACTCTCATACTTTGCACTCAGGCTTTCAAACTCGCGAGTCAACATTTCTTTCTGCTTGCGAAGGGAATCCAGCCGGACAACAACATTCGGCTCATCCTCAACCCTTGTGAGGATTTCGCCAATATTTTTCTGCTCGTAAAACTTGCGCTTTTCCTTGATTGCCTTAAGCTTGCTCTCAACTGTGCCAAGTTCCTTATTAAGTTCTTCCTTCTCCTTGTCAAACTTCTGCGACTGCTCCTTGATTAGTCGCTCAAAACGCTGTATTTCAAGAAGATGTTTTCCTTCTGCCTCCTCATATTCAGGCAGTTTCTCGTGAGCATTCCTATCCGCGTACAGAAGCTCTGCAAAGATATCCTCAATATTCTTGCGAAGATAAATCAGATTGCGGTATTGCTCAATCACCTTGTCAGCCTGCTGACGCACTGGCACTACTCCTTTGGAATCTGTACGAAACCACTCGGAAATATTATTGTATTCCGTCTCGAAATCGGCAACCTGACGCCTGTAATAGGCAAGATCCACGGACGGAATCTCGTCACTCATCGACCTGAGGATGATCTCCTTTATGAAATCTGCATCAACTCGGGAATTAAGGAACACATTCTGCAACGAACGCGGAATATTCTCATACGCAGGACTTTCCATCAATGCATAATTATAGAACTCTTTGTCAGTGGAGCGATGGTTTCCATAGATAATGTTGCGGTATTCCTCATATTTATCAACAATCCGGGACATTCCTCTGTCACCCAAACGCTTGCGTATGACGGTATATTCGCTGGTAACCTCCCCGGCCTCATCCACCAGCAGGCGTTTGTCCCATTCACCGTCAATGAATCGGAAACAGGCCCTCCCCTGACTGCGGAACACCAGAACGCAGAATGCTCCCCTTTCGTGGGATACCTCATAGATAATATATGAATTTGCATACGGAAGATAGAACTCGTCAAAATTCTTCTTCTCCTTGGGTATTCCCAATTTCAACTTGTCACCATTGTAGAAAAACAAAATTGCACGAAGAAGGGTACTCTTACCTACTCCCTGGGTACCTATAAAATGCACATTGCCATCCAAATGGATTTCAGCATACGGTACATTTGCGCTGTTGACAAATACGACTTTACTCAAACACCTCATCTTTAACCTCCTCAGAAACAATCAGACTGTCAATCAATTCTTCTATATAATGGAAGGCGCTGGTTACCTTCCAGCTGCCATCCAACTCATTTTCCAACTCAATAAAGCCTATTTTATCCAAATCGTCAATCAACTTATCTACGATTTCATCAAGCTTTAGTTTCTCTGTATAGAGATGCTGCGCCTTATCCTTGAGTTCCATATCGGCAGCTGTCTGCTCAATGATATTTGACGCCCTGAAAGTAAATCCGGGACCGAAGACTGGATTGAATGTCTTCAAAAAATCAAGACGGTCAATCCAGCGAACAAACCTGTCAAGTTTCTGGTCTATGTCAACACGACTTTCCTGTCTGGTAAAAAAATAATAGTCGTTGCCACACTCAAGATTGAATCCGATGCCTCCGTAGTAGTCCCTGTACTGCTCATAGTCTTCCTCAATGGCGTCATACATCAGTTTATTCTGCCTTTTGACACTATTGGCACAGATGAATCCTCCGCGGCTGAGAAGATCGAAAATATCCTTTGTATATTTCATACTATCAAAAATTTTCATGTTCGGTTTATAACACCTTGATTCTAAATTGGATACACAAGAGGATATTCAATCTCCCCATCGAGTCTGTATTCATCTCTGATTTTCAATTCATCCAGATATTGTGATGCAATCTGGCAAAAAAGAACAAGCTTCTGCTCAAGATCTGGCACGATATCGGCACCGGCATTCCTATAGTTATAGTCCCTGATAAAACTATAAAGATCAACTCCCGAGGCAAGGAAGGCGTTCTTTAACTCAAGTATATTGATTCCGTCAGCTATTTTGCTTTTCGGCCTGAGATAGTCAGGGGAAATGGCATCAGCGTTACGCTTGCGAATTGTGACTCCCTTCTTCATCCTAAGGGACAAACTCCTCAATGCCTGCAAGCCTTCGTCATTGTTACGAAGCATCTCAAGAGATAGTTTGAGGGTATATTTGGGCCTGTTCTCCATCCAGAGAGGATTGGTGTCGGAAAGAAGTTTCCTGATGTCGGTCACCGACTCGAGCACAAGCTGGTCGCGAAGGTATTTCACCCTGCGTAGTTTTTCGACCAAGCGGTTATGATAATCAATAAGATTCAGATACTCAATGATTTGACGATCCAGTTCCATCAGGTTGTGGTATGCTTCCACAAGTTGCTGCCTCACGTCCGAGACTACCCGTCTGAGGCCAACATCCATCGCAACGCTGAAAAATCCCTGCCTGCGGTTGTCAAGGAAATTTTCCGTCTGCCTTATCAGTTCACTCACGGCCAGGCGTTTCTCGTCAAGTTTCTGGAGTTTGAGTTTCTTGATCCGGTAGTTCGGTTCGTTCTTGTAGGTAGAATCTATGTTACGCTTGAGATCAATGACATTGCGGAAGGTATTGAGAGCAATGTTGCGAAGAATGCGTTTCACATCCTTCAGATAAACGGTTTTTCTTTGAAGGGAAGTCTCGGCAAGATAATACTCAATGGCACTCTCAAGGGCGTCAATGCTTTCCTTCACCCCTGCCACGCTGATGTCCTCGTTCACATCCAGAACATCCTCGAAGAAACGAAGATAGACATCTTCCATCTCCAGAAATTCGCCACTGTCGTGGAGCAAAGTTGGAGAAATTATCAAACGATAAGCTCAAGTATGATAAAAGCGGGCTAAGCAGTGTAAGAATTGGATACAACACAACATTTTTGCAAGAAATCAATGCAGTTTTCATTGAGAATATGGTTAAAGGGAGTATCTTTGAGGGTTAATCGCTTATTATCATTTTCAGGGATTGATGGATAACTTTTTTGATACTTTCAGAAGGACCAAGGCGTATGAGCCGGCGGAGTCCAGGACAGCGAAGGGTGAGGTATTCTTTGTCCTGGGGTTTGATGAAGATAGGAGAGCATACCTGACTGTAACAGACAAAAAGGGGAAAAGTGTCAGGGCGGACTACAGGAATTACAACGGCAATACCTTCCTTCTGCTCAGGTCTCTGGCTGCGATACGGGATGCCGATGCAGTTACCGTGTCGTGGGGAGGGAAGCAGGACCGGATTTATCTTGATTCCCATCCGCAACTCATATATCAGATACTCAAGTGCGAGAATGTTGTCAACTCGGAGATGTCACCCCTTGTGGAGTTGGATGGATTGTACCAGTTCCGTGCAGACATTGACGAGAAAGGTCGGACCTGTACTCCGGTCTTCCGGCTGGAAAGGGTTGATGGTAACGGACCGTATGATATGAGGGATTTCCGTTTCATCACTGACAATTATGCACTTTGTGAAAATTCCATCGTACAAGTCAAACCAATCGGAGAAGAATTCCAGAAACTTGCCGTATTGTCAGAAAAGTTCAGCAAAGACGTATCTGAACAATATCTGTCATTGCTGATGTCCCATTTTGACAATGTAAGTCTTTACGTGAACGGCACTGCATGCGTCAAGTCTGAAACCAGCGTCAGGGCGCTTCCGGCAATAGTATTTGAAAAGGTTACGGATGATAATTCATTGTTTCTCAGGCTTACTGAAAGCATCCCCGGGGTCACCGTCAACTTTGTCGAGGACTTCTCTCCAACGCGGATTGTGACAGGGATGCCTGATGGTTCAATGGCTATCAGAGATGTCGAGTATCCGGATATGGACAGCTATGCCTTTCATCTCCACAAATTGGTTTGTTCCTGCGCCCCGGACAAGAAAGCCGCAAAGGATGTATATGAGGAGAATGGATTGTTCATAATCCCTGAGGTGACTGCCGGAGCGTTCCTTGTACGCAATCTTTCAACCCTGGCAAAGGATTTTGTACTGATAAGTTCGGAAAAACTGGCCGGATACAAGATCAGGACCGTCACTCCGAGATTCAACCTAGCCGTGTCTTCTGGCATCGATTTTCTTGAGGGCTTTGCTGAAATACAGATTGACGACCAGGTTTTCACCCTCTCCGATTTCCTTGACCAATATCGTCGAAACCGCTATGTCGAGCTTTCCAACGGGGAGAAAGGAATCGTTGACGAAAGTTATGTCAGGCATATTGAGAGATTGTTCGACAAGCAGAAGAAAGGTCGTAAGGTCAAGCTCTCGTTTTTCGATCTTCCGGAGGTTTCCTCATTGCTGGACAGTATCCCTGATAATGGAATATTTCGCAGAAGCCGGGAGTTCTATGCCGGATTCAATGCCCTTGCCGATTCCCCTGATTTGAAGATACGGGGACTTGAGGCGGAGTTGAGGCCATATCAACAGAATGGGGTGAAATGGCTCAAGTATTTGTATGATAATGGTTTTGGCGGTTGTCTGGCCGATGATATGGGACTTGGAAAGACTGTCCAGGCCATATCTCTGCTGCTTCTCTCTAATACCGGGAGAAAAAAAGGGCGAAAGCCTTCAATGGTGGTAATGCCCCGGACTCTGCTTTTCAATTGGAAGGCTGAATTCGAGAAATTTGCCCCTGGACTGAAACTGTATACCTACTACGGTACTGACCGCAATCTGTCAGAGGCCTCCGGGAGTGATGTCATCCTGACAACATATGCATTGATCAGGAACGACATCGAATCATTCTCTGGCATGAAGTTCAACTGTCTGATTCTTGATGAATCACAGAACATAAAGAACATGTCGGCCAAGGCATCCCAGGCTGTCATGATGCTGGATGCCGATCATCGGTTCGCTCTCAGCGGTACGCCGGTGGAGAACCGTCTTTCCGAATTGTATTCACTGTTCCGTTTCTTGAATCCGGGAATGTTCGGAAGTGCCGAGGAATTCAATCAGAGGTATGCACTTCCTATCCAGAAGGATGCGGACAAGGATGCAATGCAGCAGCTGCGGAGCAGAATCAATCCTTTCCTTCTGCGAAGAGTGAAGGAAGAGGTGCTCAAGGATTTGCCGGAAAAGATTGACCAGACAATCTATGTGGAGATGGAGGAAGAACATCTCAGATTCTATGAGAGGCGTCGCAGATATTACTATGAGAACATCAAGAACAGCATTCGTACAGATGGTGTTGCAAAATCACAGTTCGAAATGTTTCAGGCGCTCAGCGAACTGCGCAGAATCGCCTCGGTACCGGAGAGCCTGAGCGACGGCAGGATCAAGTCGTCAAAGATTCCGGTGATATCCCAGGCTGTCATGGAGGCAGTTGAGAATGGACACAAGGTTGTCGTATTTTTCAATTTCATTGCGGGAATTGAACTTCTCGGAGATGAATTGTCGAAGGAGGGAGTGGGATATGTCGTGATGACCGGTGCGACAAGCGACCGGCAGAGCGTAGTGGACCGCTTCCAGAACGATGCCGGTTGCAAGATCATGCTGATGACTCTCAAGACCGGAGGAGTCGGTCTGAACCTGACGGCAGCCGACACTGTTTTCGTAGCCGAGCCTTGGTGGAACAAAGCAGCTGAAGAGCAGGCAGTTGCACGCCTGCACCGTATTGGTCAGAAGTCGGTGGTCCATTCGTTTTCGGTGATAACGTCCTCATCAATTGAGGAGAGGATTCTCCAGCTCCAGCAGCAAAAGGCATCTTTGGTGGAAGCATTGATTTCATCTGACAGTTCCACTTCAAAGGTTCTTTCAGAGGAGGATATTGACTTTATATTCGGATAGATATGGAACTGTTTGAACAGCAGGAGACAAACACGCAATGCCTGTATGCGGACAATTGTAACGAGATTGACAGGCTGAACAATTGTTTCTATAACCATTATACTGCGGATTGTCTCAAGGAATACCTTGGGGATATATTCCCGTATATAGAACATCTTGCCATAGTCAGGAATGGCCGGTCTGTCCCGAGGGCGGAGTTTTTCCCCTCAGGAAAGAAGGTATATGCCTACCGGAAGGACGACTGTTCAAAGGTGCTGGCCCTTATCCATTCACACAAATCCAATCTCGAATATATTTTGTCAAAGTTGCCTCAATATGTGTCGAAGGCAATTCTGGCAATGCTTTCCTTCGGTTATGCTTCGGAAGAGACATTGAGCATTTTCGATGCTTCAAAGGCGATTGTCAAAGAAGATAAAGGCTATTACTTTTATTCCAGGCCCAAGATGGCAAAATACATGGGCATATTCGGCGCCTGCCATTCAATCTCAAGAACCCAATATATGGAGACATATCTGTATATTCCTGATTTCCTGAGAAATGCATATAGCCGGGTCCTCATGCCACACGTAAATTTGCAGGCTATGTTTTCAGTTGATCCCCAACAGGGGCTGGCAATATGCCGCGCAGAGGACGAATTCATAAGTTCATTCCCTGTAATCACTGGGATGTACCGGCAGGGTGCCATCAATTGTTCCGGCATGAAAATGGGTACTGCCTCTGCTGCAAAGGTCATGAAATGCCTTTCCATCAAGGAAATCATTCCGGAAAATATCAGGAAGGATCACAAGATCAATCTGGGACAATATTTCATACCCTCTTTGGTTCAGGTATTGAACAAAAGGAAGACCGGGAACATTGAGAATTATGTCAAGGACGCATTTTCCTGTCTGACAAACAGTTTCCCGGTAATAATGCTCCCTGCGCTCCTGCCTCATATAAAAGGTTTCCGGGCCAAATATCTTGAAGGCTCGGGAAAATTCTACTGGGGACAGATTATCAAGGAAGGCCTGGAATTTGCCCCTGACAAGTGGCTGTCTCTGGAGGGAGTGCTGGATTATATCTATTCAGCCCCGGACAACGTCTTCTATGGCTGTCAGTTAACGAATTTCCGGGACATGAATGTGAGAAATGATATTACCGGTGAATTAATCTATCCCGACACTCAATGGGAAGAAATAGATTTGGAATACATAAGGGCACTGGCGGCTGCCATGTATGGTCTTGGAATGGTGGAAATCGCCGTTGATTCTGATGATATGGGTTATTCTTCTCCGGCGGAGAGAATAAAGCAGATCAAACTGACTGAACTCGGGAAATATGCTATCGGACTGTCAGACAAATACATTTCCCAATCCGCCGTGAGTCAGGATTGGTTCAAATTGGATCCGGATCATCTTATCGTGTTCTCGACATCGGCGGCCAATCCGTACGAGAGCCTTCTTGCAGAAATAGCGACTCCGATTGGGGGCGGCCGTTTCAAGATTGACAGTGGCAGTTTCCTGAAGAAATGCCATAGTCTTTCTGATGTCAAGGACAAAATCAGTTTTTTCAAAGATTATATCAGCAGCGATCTTCCGGATGTTTGGAAAGATTTCTTCGACAACCTCAAGAAACACTGCAATCCGCTGAGTAAAGAGAAAGTAGATTATAACGTATTGAAAATCAATGGAGACAATCCGGAACTGGTAAGGCTTCTGACTTCAGACTCCCAGCTGCGCAAGATGATAATCCTTGTCGAGGGCCAGCGTTTCCTCATCAAGCGGGACGACATGAAGGAGTTTGTGGATATGATGAAGGATAAAGGGTTCCTGATATAGGAATCGCCGGAAACTGCAAGCCTACCTTTTCTTCTCTTCCCCGATTTGCCCGGACATTTTTGCCGTTATGGGCAAGATTTACTATAATTGCAGTAAAGAATGTTAAAAACATTGCCGATAATGTACCCAAGCACGAATCAACGATTTCCAATGCACCATCGGCGAAGCCAGATGGGGATTCTATAGAAAATAGGCTTTGAATAATAAATACAAACCACTATCTTTGACACAAGAATTGCCACAGGCAATCAAACAAATGTACTAGATAAGATTATGAGCCCAGTTTCTGGCATTCCACCAACGTGGTTCCGCAGCCCGCAAAGGGTTCATAAACCACTATGTCTTGTCCTCTGTAGTCCTCCAATATGATGTCCACAAACTTATATGAGAAGCCAGCCGTGAACTTATACCAGTTGTGCACGGGGCTACTCATATTGTCCTTGGCGGAACCTATGTTTGCGTCTAAGATATTCATATTGGAAAACCTATTGGATATAATTATGGATTTCTTCCTCACCCCATCATCGGCCGTAACACCTCTTTAACTACCCCAATCACATCAGCAAACGGCAGTGCACCCCCCTTCAAGAAAAAGTTCTTCCTGTAAGCACTCAACGAGAGCCTATACAGAAACCTTTCCTGCACAAAACGCAGCAATATCATGTTATAATCTGTACCCTTCGTCTGTTTGGCCAGATTCAATAGCTTATCCCTGTTTGATTTACCGTAATTCTTTAAGCCTCCCATAGCATTTATACCATTACATTCAGATATTGTGTCATTCTTGTGCCAATGCGCATCTTCCCGGCATACTCTGTAAGCCGTGCAATATTCCTATCTTTGCGTCTCAGGTAAGCACGCAGAATCTCTGTCATAACATCCATTCCCACCTTGTTTCTGAACCGCACCGCATCGCACACAGAACGTTCTATGTCGTAAATGTGTAGTTTACAGCCCGCCACATCAGCCTCCGCAATCCCCATCTCATAATACTTTTGCTCCCAGTAGCAAAGGATTATTGGTGGAAAATCAGGCACCACCACCTTCCTGTGCTTTTCTACTGCCACATAAATCGAACCCGGCAATTGTGTTGTCAGGCCATAATACTCCCAAGCTGAATAAAGACAAAGCACCCCCCCAGGGACTATGCGCTCCACGTCAACCATCGTGTTGGCAAGCCCCTCCTGCGTCGCGTATACGCCATTCTTCAGCCGCACTACATTGCCCGCGTCCATTGCCTTGCGCACAAAGTAGTATCGCCCCTCTTCGTCAATATCGCGCGGTGTCAGTATTCCCTTAGTTTGTTCCATTATGCAGTTTTACTACGAATCTTTCGGTTTGCAAAAGTACGGCTTTTTTTTAAATTAGCCGTAGTTTTTCAAAAATTATTTCATTTCCACCTCAAAAATCCCAAGATTTTCAATCCAAAATTCCCGGAATTTTCAGAAGCTGTTTAAATTTGAGTAAGAAATTTTGCTAATATAGTGCGTAAATAATTGAAAATCAGTAGGTTAATTGAAATATTTTTCGTAACTTTATGAGTACCAATCAATTAAAGTTATGAGTCAATATCCAACTAACCTCACTGATAAACAGTGGCAAGTTACCGAAATAATCTTGGATCCGCAACATCGCAAAAGAAAATACTCTCTTAGGGACATTATGGATGCTATCATGTACATAGTCAAAACGGGGTGCCAATGGCGTATGCTTCCTCGGGACTTCCCGCCCTTTAACACCGTCTTCTACTACTTCAACAAATGGAAACTGGAGGGCGTGTTTGAAGAGTTGCTTGATACCCTTCATGTCATCGTCCGAAGGATGGCTGGGCGAGAAGATACTCCCAATCTTGGTATCATCGATTCCAGAAGTATCAAGTCCTCCCATAACGTTGCTCCCGACCGTGGCATTGACGGCAACAAGAAGATCAAAGGGCGCAAGGAACACATTGTTGTTGATACATTTGGCCTCCATATGGGTGTCGTGGTTCATGAGGCTGACATTCATGACAGTGTAGGTGCTCATTCGGTTATTGACGCTATGCAAGGTTGCTTCCCAAGATTGAAAAAGATACTGGCCGATGGCGGATACAAAGGCCAGAAACTCATTGATACCGTCCAGCAGAAACTGGGCGCGGAGTTCACGGTAGTCCTCCGACCAGACTAGTTTTCAAAGAAGTTTAACGTCCTTCCTCTCCGATGGATTGTGGAGCGGTCTTTCTCTTGGTTAGAAAGTTTTAGGAGGATTGCCATGGACTATGAGTTCTACACTGACACCGGTGAAGCGATGGTTCAACTCGCCTTCTGCCGCTGTTCCTTCAGAGGGCAAGGCGGAGAAGTGGACGCTTACGTCAATACCGACAAGTTACAAATTCAAGATATCCTCCTCCCCTATTGGCTCGTAGGGACCATCCTTTGCCTCGAAGATGACGGTGCCGGATTCATGGCAGACAAGGCGGTGCCAGCGGCCCGCTTCGACTGACATGCCGCAGTCGGGGGTGCCGGCGGTGATGGTCACCTGCTCGGTGATGTTGCCATTGTCATCGTAGAAATATTGGGTGGCACTCCCCCGAAGAATCACCACTGTCTCTGTCGTCTTGCGATGGCGATGAATCGGCAGCACTGTCCCCGGCTCAAGCGCATAAATAAAGTCAGTGTCATACTCATGAACATGTTGATGTTATGATTTAGGTTTGTATGACGTACAATACTACTCCCAAACCTCATCAAGGCCGGACTTCCAGGCAGGGAAAGGAGGATTCATCACAAGTTCGTTGTATATGGCAAGCATCTTCTTACGCATGGCCCCAGCCTTATTGATAACAGAAGGATTCAGAGAAAGAAGCAAAGGAAGCTTATCAGACAACCCCACCTCCAGGCCAAAGCCATGTTCTGCATCATCTGCCGACAAACCGAACTCCATTTCTATAATCCCGTCCTTATCATCACCCGTCAAAAGTTCATACAGAAGAGGACAGCACTTCCCAATCTTCGGCATCTGCAACTTCTCATTAGTCATCCTGTCCCAAAACCTTCCCCAGTTCACAAACAACATCCCGCGTGTAGCATCCACCCTCGCAAAGTTCACAACCATATAGACACCCGGCTTAACCTTGTAAATAATCTCAACCACATCCTTACGCACGGCATAAGTAAACTCAGGACAATCAAGACTAAACGTACCCCCAGCCTTTGCAGATAACATTTTTCTCATACAGCTCTAAATACAAAATATCCACTCTTTTACCAGATATAAACATCCGGGTGTTTTATCTCTGTAAACAAGAAACCATTGCTCATGCTGGAATACATCGGCGTTTTTGATAAATTTCGGTTCAAACTACCCAAAACTTTCATATTGGCGGAAACAC
>CALZOR010000044.1 GCA_945827785.1 uncultured Bacteroidales bacterium
TTGGAGGGTGATTAATTGTTAGTGTTATGGAAGCTAAATTTTATCGTTGTCTGACTTGCGGAAACATTATCTGCAAGGTCGTCGATTCGGGTGTCACTCCCTTTTGTTGCGGCTCTGAAATGGTTCTGTTGGAGGCGAAGAGTGAAGATAATGGCATTGAGAAACATTTGCCGGAAATCGAGTGGATTGATGATTGTACATTAAGAGTCAAGGTCGGGGCGGTTGAACATCCGAGTACCGAAGAGCATCACATCGTGATAATTGCTCTTGAAATGAAGCATGGTCTCAGTTTCAAGGTCCTTAAGCCTGGCAAGGCTCCTGAGGCAAAATTCAAATGCAAAAAAGGCAAAGTAAAAGGGGTTTATGCCTATTGCAACATCCATGGCCTCTGGTATCGGCCTCTGAGGGAATGCTTCTTCTAAAACTGATACGGAGGTCAGTTTTTCGAAGAAAAACGATGGGGTGACTAAAAAGACACTTTTTAGTCACCCCATCCATTGGAATATATTATTATTTTTGTACCCTCATTCATGTTCTGTCGGAAATTTCCGATAAAATGTGGAATTGTATTGTGTAAATAATTGAAATAAATGGATATGAGAGATTTTGATAGTCTGAAGATTGCGGTGGCCGGTACTGGTTATGTCGGCTTGAGCATGGCGACTCTGCTGTCGCAGCATCATGAAGTGGTTGCTGTGGATGTGGTGCCGGAGAAAGTGGAGAAAATCAATAACCGCATTTCTCCGATTCAGGATGACTACATAGAGAAGTATTTCGCTGAGAAAAAACTGAATCTCAGGGCTACACTTGACGGGGCTGAGGCGTATTCCGATGCCGATTTCGTTATTATCGCTGCGCCGACCAATTACGATCCTGCCAAGAATTTTTTCGATACCCACCATATCGAAGATGTGATTGACCTTGTGATTTCGGTGAATCCGGATGCCGTGATGATTATCAAGAGTACCATTCCGGTCGGATATTGCCGCAGTCTGTATGTGAAATATGCTCTCAAGTTCCTGACCGACCCTTCGCTTCAGGGCAAGAAATTCAACTTGCTCTTTTCTCCGGAGTTCCTGCGTGAGAGCAAGGCGCTGTACGACAATCTCTATCCGTCACGTATCATTGTAGGTTATCCAAAACTGCTTCCGACTTCCAAGGACAGGAAGTGGGATGAGGAAAACGCCGCAATTTCTGCAATAGGCAATCCGAAGGCCGAGGAGTTTGCACGTATATTTGCCGCTTTGCTTCAGGAGGGCGCCATCAAGGAGAATGTCGATACGCTTTTCATGGGCATGAAGGAAGCTGAGGCAGTCAAGCTCTTTGCCAATACTTATCTTGCGCTCCGCGTATCCTATTTCAATGAGCTTGATACTTATGCCGAGATTAAAGGCCTTGACACTCAGGCAATTATTTCGGGAGTTTGCCTTGACCCGCGTATCGGAACGCATTACAACAACCCTTCTTTCGGCTATGGCGGCTACTGCCTTCCGAAGGATACCAAGCAGCTCCTTGCAAACTATCAGGATGTGCCTCAGAACATGATGAGTGCCATTGTAGAGAGCAACCGTACCCGCAAGGATTACATTGCCGACGCAGTGCTCCGCAAGGCCGGCTATTATAGCGAAAATGGACAGTGGGATGCCACCAAGGAACGCAAATGCGTCATCGGAGTTTACCGCCTTACCATGAAGTCTAATTCAGACAATTTCCGTCAGAGTTCGATTCAGGGCGTGATGAAACGTATCAAGGCAAAGGGCGCGGAAATCATCATCTATGAGCCGACTCTTGCCGATGGCGAATCTTTCTTCGGCTCGCGTGTGGTCAACAATCTTGAGGAGTTCAAAGCTATGAGCCAGACCATCTTGGCCAATCGCTATGACAGCTGTCTGGACGACGTCAGGGACAAGGTTTACACAAGGGATGTTTTTGAAAGGGATTAGTCATGCTGGAATATAATGTAAATCTTGAGGGCAAGACGGTCCTCGTTACTGGCGCCGCCGGCTTCATCGGAAGCAACCTTGTGAAACGCCTCTTTGCCGATGTAAAGGATATCCGTATTGTCGGAATCGATTCTATTACAGACTATTACGACGTCAATCTCAAATATGGCCGCCTGAAGGAAATCGAAGCTCTTGGCCGTGACTGGTCTTTTGTACACGCGTCGATTGCAGACAGGGATGCCGTGGAGGAAATCTTCAGCAAGAACAATGTTTCCGTGGTTGTGAATCTTGCGGCCCAGGCGGGTGTGCGCTATTCGATTACCAATCCGGATGCCTATATCGAGTCGAATCTGATCGGGTTCTACAACATTCTTGAGGCTTGCCGCCATCATCAGGTCGAGCATCTTGTCTATGCCTCTTCATCTTCTGTCTATGGTTCCAACAAGAAGGTCCCATACTCTACTGATGACAAGGTGGATAATCCTGTAAGTCTCTATGCTGCAACGAAAAAGAGCAATGAACTGATGGCCCATGCCTACAGCAAGCTCTATAATATCCCGTCAACCGGCCTTCGCTTTTTCACTGTCTATGGACCTGCCGGACGTCCGGATATGGCTTATTTCGGGTTCACCAACAAGCTGCGTGAGGGGAAGACCATCCAGATATTCAACTATGGTTACTGCAAGAGGGATTTTACCTATGTGGATGACATCGTGGAGGGTGTTGTACGTGTAATGCAGCATGCTCCAGAGAAGAGGACAGGGGAGGACGGGCTGCCTGTGCCTCCGTACATGGTCTATAATATCGGCAACAATTCGCCGGAGAATCTTCTGGACTTCGTGACCATCCTTCAGGAGGAACTAATCAGCGCGGGTGTACTGCCTGCTGATTATGATTTTGAGGCGCATAAGGAACTTGTGCCTATGCAACCGGGTGACGTGCCTGTGACTTATGCCGATACCACCCCGCTGGAGCGGGATTTCGGCTTCAGGCCTTCAACCCCGCTCCGCGACGGGCTCCGTGCGTTCGCCCGGTGGTATAAGGAATACTATGGTTAGGGAATAAGAAGCAGTCTTTCAGCTTCCTAGAATTCCAGTACGGCCATGACAGGCCAGTGGTCTGAAATGTATGGCACGCCGACATATTCCTGGTCGAGGACGCGGAACTTCAGGCAGGCCTTGAAATCGGAATAGTAGATGTAGTCAATCAGCATCGGGCAATTCTCAATCGGGCCTTCCCAGGTAGGAGCGGAGTCCGAGTTTCCATATTTGCCGAAACCGTTGAACGACCCCTTGGTGTCGCTGTCAATTGCTCCGGTGCGGGCACTTGTCATGACCTTGTTCAGATCCGTGAGATTGTCGCTTGACGGCGGGATATTGAAATCTCCAGTCAGAATCATCGGCAACTTGTGAGGATTCATCTTTGCTATGTTGTTGACTATCAGTGCAAGACCGTTCTTTCTCGCCTCCGGACTCACATGGTCGAGATGGGTGTTCACATAGAAAAATTCATTCCCGGAGTCATTGACTCGAAGTTTGGTCCATGTTGCAGTTCTGCGACATGCAGCACCCCATCCGAATGACGGCACGTCAGGAGTTTCGCTCAGCCAGTATGTGCCCCAGTCCAGAAGGCTGACACGTGTGGTGTCATAGAAAATGGACATTCTTTCGCCCTTTGCGGCTCCGTCATCACGTCCCACTCCGACATTCTTGTACTTGGGAAGTTCTTCGGTGATGTATCTTACCTGGCGTCCGAGGGCTTCCTGCAGACCGAAGACCTCCGGGTCCTGCTCTTTGAGCATCGCAATCGTGGCCGGACGGCGGTTTTCCCATGAGTTTTCTCCGTCATTTGCAGCTCCAAGGCGGATGTTGTACGAAATAACTTTCAGAGTGTCAGGCTCATTGCAGCAGCTTGAAGCTGCCATTGCTGCCATAGAGAGGATGCATGCAAGTGCGATAAAACAAAGTCTGAATCTTTTCATATCAGTGTATTGTCTTTCATAAATTTTCAATTTTGCAAATATAATATTTTCTCCCTCGAAAGTGTCTGATATGGCCTGAACTTTTTTTTGCCACTCCGACAATTTTTACTACTTTTGCGGCCTTGTAAAACAGAACTTAATTTTATGGGCGGTATTTTCGGAACCATCGCAAAGGAAAATCCTTGTGTTACTGATCTGTTCTACGGAACAGACTATCATTCACACCTTGGCACCCGTCGTGCCGGAATGGCAACTTACA
This sequence comes from uncultured Bacteroidales bacterium, assembly GCA_945827785.1. Classification (GTDB taxonomy): domain Bacteria; phylum Bacteroidota; class Bacteroidia; order Bacteroidales; family UBA932; genus Cryptobacteroides. Next base: position 4,184 of record CALZOR010000044.1, read on the forward strand.
GTAAAACAGAAGGCTTCTTCAGAAGCATCCACAGTCTCGAGTCAACCTATTTCCGTACGAAGTTTGAGGCTGAACTTTCAAAATTCAAAGGCAACTCAGGAATCGGAGTCATCAGCGACACAGATGCGCAGCCGCTGCTCATGAGGTCTCATCTTGGCAGCTTTGCAATCGTAACCGTAGCGAAGATAAACAACATTGAGGAGATTACTTCCCAGCTCCTTGAGAAGAACATGCCTCTGAGCGAGTTCAGCAGCGGGAAAATCAATCCGACCGAACTCATCTCCCTTCTTATTATCCAGGGTTCTGATTTTGTCAGTGGTATCGAAAATGTTTACAATAACGTAAAGGGCTCTTGCTCAATGCTTTTGCTGACAGAGGATGGTATCATTGCCGCTCGTGACGACTGGGGCCGAACTCCGCTGATTATAGGTAAGAAAGATGGTGCCTATGCCATCGCCAGCGAGACTACTTCGTTTTCAAATCTTGGTTATGAGATTGAGCATTACATAGGTCCCGGGGAGATAGTCAAGGTCAATGCAGACGGATATCAGACCATCCGTCCGGCAAGCGATCACATGCAGATTTGTTCATTCCTTTGGATTTATTATGGCTTCCCGACCAGTTTCTATGAAGGAAAGAACGTTGAGGAAATGAGGTATGAGACCGGTCGTATCATGGGACGTGAGGATAAGACCGAGGTAGATTATGCAAGCGGAATCCCGGACAGCGGTATCGGCATGGCCATCGGATATGCTGAGGGACATGGTGTTCCATACAATAGGGGAATATGCAAATACACTCCTACCTGGCCACGCTCATTCATGCCTGTGAATCAGGAAATGCGAAATCTGGTTGCTAAGATGAAGCTCATTCCTAATTCATCCATCCTCAAGGGCAAACGTGTGCTTTTCTGCGACGACAGCATCGTGCGCGGTACTCAGCTCAGGGATTCAACCAAGCTTCTGCATGAGTTGGGAGCAAAGCAGGTGCACATGAGAATTGCCTGTCCGCCACTTCTTTATGCCTGCCCTTTCGTGAATTTCTCAGCAAGCAAGAGCGAACTGGAACTTATTACCCGTCGTATAATCAAGGATTTTGAGGGTGAAAATCCGCAGAATGTCGAAGCCTATGCAAAAACAGGCTCGCCTGAATACAACCGCATGGTTTCGGAAATTGCAAGGCGTCTGAATCTTGACTCCTTGAAATTCAGCACATTGGAAGCAATCATCGAAGCAATAGGGCTTCCTAAATGTAAGGTCTGCACCCATTGCTTCGACGGCAGTTCATTTCACAGTCTTTAGTAACTTAAGTTTCGCATTTTGCGAAACTTGAGTTAGTAAGCGTCATTGTGGATGCCTGCAACGGCACGTCCGCTCGGGTCGTTCATGTTCTTGAAGGCGGCATCCCACTCGAGTGCTGCAGCTGATGAACATGCTACGCTCGGCACGCTTGGCACGCTTTCAGCGGCTGATGCGCTTGGGAAATGCTCTTCGAAAATGCTCCTGTAGCAGTATTCCTCCTTGTTGCGCGGAGGGTTGACAGGGAATCTCTCGGCTGCATGAGCCATTTGCTCGTCAGTTACGGACGACTCCGCAACTGCTTTCAGCGAATCAATCCAGCTGTAACCCACTCCGTCAGAGAACTGCTCCTTCTGCCTCCAGGCAACATCTTCCGGCAGCATGTCGGCAAAGGCCTCTCTCAGAATCTTCTTTTCGATTGTCTTGCCCGGACACATCTTGGCTTCCGGATTTAGCCTCATTGCGATGTCCAGGAACTCCTTGTCAAGGAACGGCACCCTGCCTTCGACGCCCCATGCAGCAAGCGACTTGTTCGCCCTCAGGCAGTCGTACTGGTAGAGTTTGCCGATTTTGCGTACGGTCTCTTTGTGGAACTCCTCTGCTGACGGTGCCTTGTGGAAATAGAGATATCCTCCGAAGATTTCGTCAGAGCCCTCTCCGCTGAGCACCATCTTGATACCCATGCTCTTTATGACTCGTGCAAGAAGGTACATCGGAGTTGAAGCGCGTACAGTTGTAACGTCGTAAGTTTCAATGAAATATATAACGTCGCGGATTGCATCCAGACCTTCCTGGACGGTGTAGTTGATTTCGTGGTGAACCGTTCCGAGATAGTCTGCCATCTTCTGCGCCTTAATCAGGTCAGGTGCACCTTTCAAGCCGACTGCAAAGCTGTGCAGCCTCGGCCACCATGCGGCAGAACGTCCCTCATCCTCGATCCTGTTCTGGGCAAATTTTGCAGCTATCGCGCTGATGATTGAAGAGTCAAGTCCACCGCTCAGCAGCACTCCGTAAGGCACGTCCGACATAAGCTGCCTCTTGACTGCATCAATCAGGCCTTGTCTGAGGGCCTGGACATCAGCTCCGTTGTTCCGAACAGTGTCATATTCGAACCAATCCCTTGTGTACCAGCGCTTTGTCTCCCCATCTGGACTCCAATAATAGTGCCCCGGAAGGAAGGGCTCATATTCGTCGCAGAAGCCTTCAAGCGCTTTCAGCTCGCTGCCCACATACAGGGTACCGTCCTTATCATGGCCCATATAGAGAGGAATCACACCAATCGGGTCCCTGGCCACGAGCAGGGCATTTTTCCTGGAGTCATATAGAGCGAATGAATAGATTCCGTTGAGGTCTTCAAGGAAGTCAATGCCTTTTTTCTTATAAAGGGCAAGGATTACCTCGCAGTCGGAACCGGTCTTGAATTTGTATTCTCCTTCAAGTTCCTTCCTGATATCCTGATGGTTATAGATTTCTCCATTGACAGCCAGAACAATACTTCCGTCCTCTGAATACAGGGGCTGCCCTCCGGAAAGAGGGTCCACAATCGCCAGTCTTTCATGTGCAAGGACACAGTTCGAATCTGCAAAGACACCACTCCAGTCCGGTCCACGGTGCCTTATTTTTGACGACATCTTAAGAGCTTTGGTTCTCCAGTCGGTTGAAGAATCCTTCATCCCGAAAATACCTACAAATCCACACATATTGATGTTGTTAAGTTCACGATAAAAAACCGGCCTTGATGCAGCCGGAGGGGTTTTCTTTTTGCAATATTAATTAATTTAGTCCGTAAATACAAGATTCTTATTATATTTGTAGTATCCGCGTTTTCCCCGCGAGCAATGTTGTTATGAGAAACCTTATGTTTATTCTGATGCTGGCCATCTTGCCGGCAGCTCTTTCTGCCCAGTCCAGGAAGGATTCGCTTGATATGATATTTAGAGATGCCGCCGCATCAATGGATTCAATTGTAACCGGTTACAACGAAAATGCCGAGGCAGCTTTCAATGAATATCTCGAATTCGAGAAGGCATTGAGGGAGGAATACAGGGAGTACATTGAAAAGATTCAGGCTGAATGGGGGGATGAGACAGCCGTAGAGAGCAGCCAGAAAGTGTGGGTTGAGTACAGCGATGATGACAGTTTCAGGACGATAGTCGATTTCGAGACGGGAAAGGTTGAGGTTGAAATCCTGAGTGATCCGTCTGATAGTCAGCAGCAGAGAGAAGAAAAGATACGCCAGGCCCTTGAGAACCTTCTGTCAAGCCGTGGACGTTCCGTTGGCTACAATTCGAAAGTGGCTGAAGATGAGCCCATTACAAAGAATCCTATACTTGAGGGAATGCTGGATTTGAGTGCTTATGGAATATCTTCCGATGCCTATCCTGTCCAGGGCGGGGGAGAGTCGGCTCCTATAGATAAATCCAAATACAATCTGAACAAAGGAAATAGTCTCAGCATCAATCGTGGGTCTGCGGGACGGGCTTCAGAGCATGGATCGATGGCTGCCATGGCAGAGAAAAAGCGCGAAGAGGAGCTTCGCCGTCAGGAGGAACTTCGCCGTCAGGAAGAGCTTCGCCGCCAGGAGGAGCAGCAGAAGGCGGATGCTGAAGGAAGTGCAAATGGTAATTCCGGGAATAATAAATTGACTATCAATAATATAGTTAACTTGATTGCAGACAAGGCAAAGCCTGAGAAGGAGACTGTCAAGACTTCGAACGGCACAAAGGATATCCTTAAAATTGAACTCCAGCTTGTTGAAAACCATATCCCGAAGAGGGCAGAGCAGTTCAAGGAACTTGTGAAGGCTAATTCTGCCAAATTTACTGTGGATCAGCCGCTTATCTTTGCAATCATGGAGCAGGAGTCTGCTTTCAATCCTGCTGCCAAGTCCCATGTGCCGGCATATGGTCTGATGCAGCTTGTCCCTAAGTCCGGCGGACGTGATGCCTACAGATATGTGCATAAGCAGGATGTCATCCCTTCTGCGAATTATCTTTACGACCCTTCCAACAATGTGGAGCTCGGAACGGGCTACCTTCGTCTTCTGATGACCACAAGTTTCGCAAAGGTGAAAGATTCACGCTGCCGCATGCTTTGTGCCATTGCTGCCTATAACACCGGAGCCGGCAATGTCAGCCGTGCTCTTATCGGCTCCACAAACGTATCGAAGGCCATCGACAAAATCAATTCGATGACCTTCGACCAGCTTTTCAGCTATCTCCGGAGCAATCTGCCTCATGCTGAGACACGCGATTACATCCAGAAAGTTACATCCAAGATGGGAAAATACATGAAATGATTTTTTAAGTTTCGCATGTTGCGAAACTTGAGATGATTTCCCATCCCGGATGAGTGATGTCTATAAATTGCTGAGTGCTGCCTGAGCATCAGGATGCCCGAGGCTGACGGCTTTCTTGAGCCAGACCTTTGCCTGGAGTGTGTTCTTTGCAACTGAACCCTTACCCGTTGAGAGCATCAGACCAAGCTGGTAGCATGCTTCTGCATTGCCGGCATTGCCTTCCTGTTTGAACAGGTCGTGGGCTGCTTTGTAGTCGCCTGCCGAGTAGGCCTGCATGGCTTTTTTCATGCCCTCGCTCATCGCTGCGCTTGAGCTTGGTGCCTGTGCGGATGCTTTCTCCGCGGCCTTCTGTGCTGCTGTCTTCGCCGCAGCTTTTTCAGCCATTGTCTTTGGTGCCGCAGGTTCTGCCTGAGATGCCGTTTGGGTAACCTTGTTTTCCTCTGACTTGTTGTCGGTTGTGGTTTTGGATGGAGCGGCCTTGGATTCGGGTGCCGGTGTTGAGGCTGTCGGTGTTTCCTTCGGGGTAGTATTGTCTTTCGCAAGGAAGAAATATGCTCCGCCTCCGATCAGCAGTGCAACGATTACCAGAGCAGCCCAGAGGCCACCTTTCCCTTTTGTTCCACCTTTCCCGGAGTTGGTTGCCGTCGCAAATGACACCTCCGGATTGAGAGGACCGCCTGCCGTGTTGTTGAGTACGACTCCTTTCTGGCTCGCTGCCTGAGGTCGCTGTGCAGTTGCCTGAGGTCGCGCCTGCCCTCCTGCTGCCTGAGGTCGCGCTTGAGTAGCCGTTGTCTGCGGGCGGGCCTGAGTACCAGTTGTCTGAGGGCGAGCCTGACCGCCCTGGTTCTGTGCCGCAGTCTGCGGCCGCTGAGCTTCCTGTCCCGGCGTCTCCTCAAATTTGACAATCTGCCCTGCAACGATGAACATCGAAATTGCAATCTGAACAGCCTGTACAGCTGCAAGGCTCTCGCTCTCGAACATGCTCAGTCCCTGCATGTCCTGCTGGGCATCTTTCAGATAGTCCTCATTCTTGGTCATGAAGAACTGGCACTGCTCAAGCAGGACCTGTGCAAACAGGCCGTCGTTCACGTGCTCCGGGAATTTCTCTTTAAGCGTGTCAACGGCATTCACTGCCTCGGCACTTTTTCCAAGGCGTACCGCCGCAGCAAAGTCCCAGTAAGTCTGCCAGAAACTGTCCACGACAGCCTCTGAAAGCGCTTTTCTGTATTCAACCGGTCTGGCAACAGCCCAAAGCAGATGGTACCAGCACTGAACCTGCTCATCTTCAGTCACTTTTGCATATGCCTCCACCTTTCCGAGGCAGGTTGTCAGGCTCATTCCTGCCTGGAGGAACTGGTCGATGGTCCTTACAAAGTCCCTCTGTTTGATTTCGCTCAGATAAGCGTCTTTTCCACCCCCTTCTTTTCTGAGCTTGAGCTCAATTTCCTTTATGTCGGCAGCATCCAGCTTGAGACTTGCCGCCTTGTTGTCCAGCACCTCCCTCATCTGTTTGTCAATTACCCTCGAACCTTTTGTAAGGTCGCGGTAGAATGCCTGGTATTCCGCTATGCATTCCTTTTCACATGCCTGACATCTGAGTTTACTTTCATTATAGTACTGGTTGGATACAACCTTCCCGCACACAGGACATTTAACGCTGGAAGTCACCAGAATCTGTTTTCCGGAAATTTCGCAGATGACGCTTTTCTTGGTGTCGTCGTTGATGTTGGTGATATTGGAAATATTGTTGGTCGTTGTATTGGTGGTGTTGTTAGTGACGCTGTTGTCGCTGAATGATTCCACTGCTCCGACCTTGTTGCGGCTGTTTTCTATGATACCCATTCCGTCCTTGATGCTTGCTCCGGCCTGCTGAGGGGCCTCAGGTGCGCCGCTTTGCCTTTCAGCCGGTTTTCCTGCCGGTTTTTCAGCCTGCGATGGTGCCTGGCTGATTATTTCGTTCTCGCATTCGGGACAGAACATTTTTCCTGCCAGTACTTCAGGAATGACTTCTTTGCCACATATCGGGCATTTTATAGTTTCGCTCATTTTATTCTATTAATTAAATTGATGTCCACATGACATGCAGAATCTGGCTTCTTCTGCGCATTTTGCTCCGCACTTAGGGCAGAATTTTGCTCCGGAGGCTGCTCCGCCTGCATTTGAGCCAGCTGCCATGCCCTGAGCCTGTTGTCCTGCCGCTCCTGGTGCCATTGAACGGATTAGTTCGCGCACTGTTTCATGCTCAGTTTTGGACATGTCTTTCATGTCTGCAATCCTTTGTTCCGTAAGCCTTTGGATTTCTTCCTGATGGCGTCTTTCTGCCTCGGCATCGCGTCCTTTTCCTAAACTCTGTGCCAATGCAGCCGCTGCCTCTGGCGCAAGATTCTCGTTGGCTGCAAGCGCTAACAGCTGTTCTGGAGTCAGTTCTTTTGAAAGCTTAAGCTTTTCTAGTTTTGCCTGCTGCATCTGTCGCAAAGCCTCCATATTTCTGTCATGCTCGGCGGCTTCCTGCTCACTGCGCATCTTCTGCAATTCTTTGAAGCGGTCGAACTCGTCGTCCTTCTTGCGTTTCTCGAATTCGTAATCTTCCTCGCGTGCCCTTCTGTCGAACTCTCTCTGAAGCGACTCAAGTTCAAGCTCGTCCTTTTTCTGCATCATTCTGAAAGCGTGCCCTCTTCTGTGTTCTTCGCTGCGGATTTCATCTTTCAGACGGTTCAGGTCTTCCGCACGGATAAGGCCGGTCCTTTCGATGTCAGCAAGTGCTGCATCAATCTGCTCCTGATTCTGGGCTTCCCTGATTTTCTTCTCACGGGAGAGAACCATATAGAATTTTTCGAGCTCATCTTCAGCCAGAATCTTGTCCTGATTCAGTTTCTGAAGGGCTCTCATCAGTGCGAGGTCATTCTTTGCCTCTTCAATCTGCTGGTTGTTCTGCGCAATAGCCAGACGGTTCTTGAACTCGTTAGTGCGCTCCAGGTACTCCAGTTCACGTCCGCTCAGATAAAGTTCCGAGTTCAGCGCCTGGAACCTTTCGAGCTCCTCGCTGCCGACCCTGATTTCCTGAACGGAAGAAACGCTTATGCCACCCAGACTTGGGGACATTGCCATTATCCTCTCGCTGATTTCTTTTTTAACAACTTCGGTAAGCCCTGATTCAGAGATATATACATCAGCAAGGCATTCGCGTATGATAGCCTCTGCCCTGGAAGAAAGCAGTTTCATGATATCCGCTGCCGAGATGCTTTTGCGGTCTACCATCCATTTCAATGAAAAGACCTGCATGCTGCTGATTCTGAGCATGACGCTCACTCCCACCTGTACGGTCAGATTCTTTGCAGGAATGTCCATCGGCACGAAATTGTCCTCGGTGCTGTCCGCTCCTCCGAAAATCACTGGGAAATCTCCGTCCCTGACGAGTAGGAGTGACCTGAATTCAGGATTGGCCGGAGTTTCTTTTGATGCTGTCTGTGAAGGCTTGAATATGTTGCGGACAGAATTTTTGTTCGGTTCCTTTTCCCTTGAAGGGAAGGTGTAGATTCCGCTTGACATCATCGTATATTCCTCGGCATTGCTCCTTGCAAGAAGCCTTGTGCCCTCGCTGATAATGATGCCGGATGCATCACTGTAGTTTGCAAACTCAGCCTCGCTGATTTTTCTTGCAACCTGGCCGGGCTGGAGATTCCATATTATATGCCCGTCAACTTTGGCAATCTCCTCAGGTGTAGCAGCCGCGTCAGCGATTACGTCAGTAGCAGAGTCTCCAACTTGAACCTGCTCTGAAGCAGGAGCCTCTTCAGGGGTAAGCCTTGTACCGCACTCTGTGCAGAACATATATTCATCTTCGAGTTGTGTATTACATTTGGGACAAAGTTTCATAATGTATTCATTTTGAGGTCATTACTGATTCTATATTTCCTTCAGGGGTGCTGGTTACCACCCATGAGGAGCCGTTGTTGTCATAGGTATAGACAAGCCTTTGCTTCCCATTCCGATATTTCATGCGCCTGATGGTCTGAGGCTCACGAGGAGGCAGACCGTACTGCTCGTAGAGCGCCTTGCCGATGTTCCTGCTGATATCCATCAGATTCTTATCCACGGCGCCGCGTATGGTATCAAGCAAAGACTGTTGTCCCGTAGCCCCTTTCACAGTTTCCATCTCGTATCCGACAGGGAAGTCCTCCGGTGCTATCCTTTTGCTTACGGCAGCGACTTTCGAACCGTCCTCTGCCACCCCGATAGCATGGAGTGAAGGGTCTCCGTAGAGGTTGAATTCAGCGATGGTTGCTGCCTGGTGTGGTGACAGCATGCCGTCTTCATTGAAGAAGGCTGCTTTTGCAAGCACGAATGCCTCTCCGCTGCTGTATCCGCTGAGCAGATATGCCACGAACATTCCGCACAATGTGTCTGCATTGCCTCCCGGAGGAGTTGCACCGCCGTAGGCAACCCTTGAAGAGGCCACTGCGATGATTGTCTTGTTGGAAAGACCTGCCTGTACCATCGAATGTGTCATATCATAGCCCACGAACCTGCCCCCGTAGCATGCTTCGGAAACAAATACATTGTATCCTTCCGGTATAAGCATTGCCTCTACAGGGAATATTGCTGCGTACTTGCATGAATGCTGCGGGTATTCCCCGAGGTAGAAACCGGTGTCCGGGTCGTTGCTGCCGTGGAGGTTGAGGAAGATGAGGTCTGTATCCTTGTCCATGACAGAGTGGATGTCCCGGCTTGTGACATCTGGACCGAGCATCACGTTCCCGTAGCTGTATTTACCGGAGATATGGCTTCTGTCCGGGAGCATTCCTGCCTTGTTGTATGGTTCCATTATCCAGGCTGTAAGCTCTTTCCAGTGCGGGTCTGTCTGTGAATATATCTTCTTGACAGGCAATCCGTCGCGGCAGTTTACAGCGTTTTGGAGATAGTTCCTCAGATACTCCGCATTAGCACCTTCCGGAATAGGAAGCCTTCCTGCAAAGAAATACATTTCCTGTGTGAAAAGCTCTCCGTTCTCAAGGGAGTACTGTGTCTTGGGACCGTATGGGTAGCAGTAGAGAAGGTCGGTTTCTATGTCTCTGTCATCATGGTCGTTTCTTGGTGGGATGTAATGGTTTATGACCGGTACCGGTATGATTTCATGACCGCCGATGATGAACAGATAGTTCGATTCCGGAAGATTGTTCTCTTTTTCATAGCACATCACGTCATAAAGAACGTGCTGATAATCCCACCAAGGGCTGTTTTCGTTGAAGGATGGCGTCTCTCCACGTCTTCCAGCTCCTTTTGACCTGAATTTATAATCGGACACATCGACCAGTTTGTAGTCTATGTCCGAAACGGCCATGAATTCTGCATATTTCTCAAAGAGCGTTCTCAGATCATCATGGTTGCATCGCATGAATGACGACAGGGCATTGAGATCTGTGAAAATAATACCATGGCGGGAGCAGTTTCTCTTTTTTGCTCTATGCTGCTCCGGTTCAGCCTGCACCGGAGTAGCCTGCGCCGGTTCAATCTGCTCCGGTTCGACCTGTACCGATGCTGTCTGCGCCGGTTCAATTTTAGTCGGTTCAGCCTGCTGGGGAAGATTCAGTTTCTGACCACATTTCGGACAGAATTTCTCGTTCCCCTTCAGTTGCTGCCCACATTTGAAACAGAATTTCATGGCCGTGGAATTGATTATTTGTCTGAATTGATGGCTTTGAGGAAGAGTTCGTTCAGAAGTTTTTCGTCAATCTTCACATCTGTCTTGTCCATCTCCTCGATAAGTTTGTTGATGAACTTATCTTTTGAAAGTTCAAGGACGATGTAGTTGCGATACATTCCGTCAGCTCCTTTAGCCTCCCATTCGTCAAAGATAGGAACTGCTCCCTGAAGCACTGCCTTGCTTACAATCGCAATCTTCTCGTTGAAGAATTCCTTCGATTTGGCAGCTTCGCTTTCAGACAGAGAAACGCAATACTGCTCAACTGTCGTGGTAACGGTTTTCTGAAGAATCTGAGCCAGTTGTGATGACGCATCTGTCATTGCTTTCTTCTTTGCTGTCATCTCTGAGTCCGAAACTCCTACAGCCCATGCGCGGAGGGTATTCTTTGCATTGAGAAGTTCATATCCAGGCTGAACGTAGGTATTTACAGGTTTGACTGCTTTCTTGGATGCACCACATGAAACAAGGGCTGCGCAAGCCAGAAGTATGAGCGCTAAATTTCTGATTTTCATAACTTTATCAATTTATAGTCAATTTTTTCAATACTTTCGGAAGTTCAATGTTCACTCTTTTCATCAACTCTCTCGTACACATTGCCTTGGCCTGAGTTTCGGATTTATCGGCCGGAACGAGGACTTTGATTGAATTCAGCTGATAGTCAGCCAGCTGGGTTTGGTTGATATTGTCGAATATTCGCAGTGAAAGGCTTGCATAGCATTCATTCATGTCATAGAGCTCTCCTTTGAACACGCTTCCTACGTCGAGTTTTGTCGAGAGTGTGATGAAAAGCTTTGCCTGAGTGTCTTCGGTAAACTCGAAATAGTTGTTCGCAAGTATGCTTCTTACCTGTTTTTCGCATCCTTCCAGATCATTACCTTCAACCATCAGATAGGCTGTGTAATTCGGGTTCATCAGGACGACGTTGAATCTTGCCGTTGGCCAATTGAGGTTTTCTATCAAGACTTGATAAGACTTAGGAAGGGCCTGCTTGAATGAATCATCCACACTCACCTGGACGGCTTGTATGCTCTGCTTTGAAGTGAGATTGGTGATGTAGAATGTTGCAACTCCTTCAGAATCAGTCTTTACCGGGGCGGTAAGCTCGCCTTCGCCTGACACGAATTCAGCTCTCAGAAGTACGTTCGACATCACTTCGCCTTTCTTGATCAGGC
>CALZOR010000045.1 GCA_945827785.1 uncultured Bacteroidales bacterium
CTTTTCTGATATTTTCAATTGGAATCAATGGTATTGTTATAAATCCAAGAGGAGTGCCTTTGAGGTTTTTCATTAATACCCCACGAAGAGTTCCAATTGCTGCAATAACAAAGGTGTCCAGAACAAGCGTGTCTTGTGTGGTAAAATTCCCTTTGCTGTCAATTGAAATGATACTTTTTATTGGTGACAAGCCAAACGACATCGATATAGCATTTGTTGCAAGAGGTGTATCTGTTGAAGAATCAACAATGTTTACTTTTGCACTAACAACAATACGATCTTCTTCCATGAGGGGTTTCATGTCATGACCCATCTGTATGTTAATCATTTCTGGATTCAATGAGTCATAATTGAAATCGTAGTTGAATCTATATTCGATTTCATTGATTGACTCAAGTCTATATTTTATGTCCATATCAGTCAATTTTTAAGCAATTATTATTTGAAATGCTCCATTCACTTGTGGTAGAGCTAAATACACTATTGCCAGACATAATGTAAGGAAAAGGAGAACGGGTCTTGGTAACCTTTCTGTGTGTTGCATCGGTAGAAATTCTTCTAGTTCTCATCTCTGAACCTGGAAGTAAACGAATTCCTAAGCAATCGCTGATGTCAGATAGAGTGTCTACAGTAAAGTTTCGGTTACCCGAGAGCCATTCCGAGATTTCAGATTCGCTTTTTTTCATGAGTTCAGCAAAGGCTTTCTGAGAAAGCTTCTTTGCTTCCAAGGCATCAGCAATCTTGACAGCTATAAGCATTCTGTCACGTGTGCGACGTTTTTCTTCTTCTGTAATTGAAGACATGATTTTTGTCAAAGTCGCTGATGGCTTTCTTCTGTTGGTACTCATATATTAAGGTCTATAAATTCTGTTGTTGTAATTGTTCCGTCTTCCCCAACCTTCAAGTCTTTTTCAATAATTGCTTTGTTGATACATGCTGCTAGCTTGCGCATCTGTTGGGCTTTAGAGTTAAGTAATTCATCTTCTTGGTAAGCCGAAATTTCTGGTGGTTTATATCCTCCGTCACCTAATATTACACAAGCACTTCCAATTCTCAAACAATACAAACGCATTCTTTTATACCAAAGTGCGACTACACCATCGCCAGGGGCACCTTCATTTTCTTTAAAGAATTGAATACGGCATCCAGTGCAATTTCCCATGGATTCCAATTTATTTGCCATCTCCTTCAGCTCTTCTGTATATTGAGCATTATCTTCAAAAAAATGGTCCATTAACGTCATATCATCACCTTCAAACATGACAGAATAAATTTGGGCCATACCTCCTGAAAACTCCTCAATATTCTCAATTGTAAACTTCATTTTTCCCTCCAAAATCCAAAATCGCAGAGCAAATTTAGATGAAAGTTCGGATATAACCAAATTATTTGCCAATTTTTTGCAAAAGGAGATTGGGCACTTTAAATAGGTTTGACCTTCACTGATAGAGGTTGAAACCTTTGTGGAGTATTAACTGTTTCTTTTTAAACGATGACTGATGCCTTGAACTGGATAGAAAGGGAAAAGTTCAAGTTCAACTTGACGATTTGAAACGGATGTGCTACCTTTGCTCATAGAGTGATTTGTATTTATGTCAGGCGCAGCACAAATTACTACTTAATCATCTAATTATAAGATAATTAAGTAGTCGAAATCACTCTTATTTTTGTGTCAAGTATAAATAAAAGCGACGTGAAACGAGCGACTCCAACAGCACCTCGCACAAACAATATATAAACAACAAGGAAAAATAAACAAACAACCAGTCCAACAATATTTACAAAATAACGAAGCAGAGAAAAAGTCGCATCAGCGACGTGCCACTCGCGTCAGCGAGACTTCGAAGAAGTTGAAGCAGCGATGGCACCCGACCCGACAAGTCGGGGCGGCATTCCCCTAACAGGGGATGTCACAAAGTGACAGGGGTTAAGAGGTATTTTCATATTATGCACCATACCCCCCCCAACGAACGACAAGGGAAACAAAACAACAGCAGGAAAACGACGAAAATATGAAAATAATAATAGCCGGAGCCGGCGAAGTAGGCTCCCACCTGGCCAAAATGCTTAGCGGCGAAGCCAATGACATAACCGTGATTGACTCCTCACGCGAGCGACTCGACACCCTGGCAGCAAACACCGACGTAGTCACGGTCGAAGGCAACCCATCCTCAATCAAGGTGCTCCGCGAAGCCGGAGTCTCCAACGCCGACCTCTTCATCGCTGTGAACCCCTCAGACAGCCAGGACGTCAACATAGTGAGCGCAATGCTTGCCAAAAAACTCGGCAGCAAAAAAGCCACCGCCAGGATAAACACGGAAGAATATCTCACCTACGAGAATAAATACCTTTTCACCGAAATGGGCATAGACCTTCTCTTCTACCCAGAGAAGATAGCCGCCGGAGAAATCACCGACCTTCTCCAGAGAACCGCCTCTACAGACTCCATGGACTTTGCCCGAGGCAAACTCAACATGGCCGTATTCCGCCTGGAAGACGACTCCCAGCTCATCGGAATGAACATGGCCGAATTCAGCCAGGTTGCAGAAGCCGACGGTCAGAAATTCAGAGTTGTAGCCATAGCCCGTGGTGAAGAAACCATCATCCCTAAATTCGACACGAAATTCAAATACCACGACCTCGTGTTCATCATCTCCAAACGCGAAGGGATGGACCTGCTCATGTCATACATCGGCAAGAAGAATATCGAAATCAACAACCTCATGATTCTCGGAGGCAGCCCTATCGGAGAGATGGTCGCCCGACAGATGTGCAAGATTGTCGATAATGTGAAAATCATCGAAATCAATAAGGAAAAATGTCTTGACCTATCCGAGAAACTCCCTGATAATGTGATAGTTGTGAACGGCGACGGCAGAAATTCCGACATGCTTCTCGAAGAGTCCATCAAGGAGTATGACGCCTTCGTGGCCGTAACCAACAACTCTGAGACCAACATTCTGGCCTGCGTGGCTGCAAAGCGCCTCGGAGTCGTGCGCACCATTGCCGAGGTGGAGAATCTTGAGTACATCCGCCTTGCCGAAAGCATGGGAGTGGATGCCGTCATCAACAAGAAGCTCATCACCGCCGGCAGGATATTCAAGTTCACGCTCAGCAACAAGGTCCGGTTCATCAAATACATGAGCGGCACGAATGCCGAAGTCCTCGAGTTCATCGTTGCCCCTGATACCAAAATCACCAAGATGCCTCTTAAAGACATGAACTTCCCGAGAAACGCCATCATCGGAGGAATCATCCGCGGCAATGAATCGTTCATCGCAGTCGGAGATACTCACATCCAGGCATACGACCGCGTTGCAGTGTTCGCCCTGCCGGAAGCCGTCAAGGAAGTGGACCGTTTCTTCAGATAAAATGATTCCAGCCATGAACACTCATGGCTGAAAACCCAAACCATGAAGAAAAATGGCAAGTTACCTGCAAATAGAAAACATATCCAAGTCGTACGGTCCCAAGGTACTGTTCGAGCACATCGGATTCAACATCAATGAAGGAGACAAGATTGCGCTGATTGCACCGAACGGCACAGGCAAGACTTCTCTAATGCGTATCCTGGCTGGCAAGGACAAGTCAGACTCAGGTGGCAAGATTATGTTTCTCAAGGACATACGCATAGCCTTTCTGGAACAGGATTATGAATTCGACCCCGAGAAAAGCATATTCGACCAGATTATGGCATCCAGCCAGAACTATGTCGCACACCTCGACCAGGAGCACCTTTGGGAGTACGAGAGGCGTGTCGTCAAGTTCCTGACCAACTTCAATCTCCCGGACAGTTCTCAGAAGATGAAGGAACTTTCCGGAGGTGAGGTCAAGAGAGTCGCCCTCACGCAGATGCTTGCAAGCGAGGCAGACTTCTTCATCATGGACGAGCCCACCAACCACCTGGACATCGACGCAATCGAATACCTCGAGAACTATCTGAGCCGCTCGCGCTGCACCCTGCTCATGGTCACACACGACCGCTATTTCCTTGACAGAGTGTGCAATACGGTTATGGAAATGGACCACGGTGCCATATATACATATAAAGGAAACTACCAGAACTACCTCGAAAAACGCGAAGAAAGGATTGCAAATTACAATGCCGAGACCGACAAGGTCCGCAACATCCTCCGCCGGGAACTGGAGTGGATTCGAAGCACCCCATGCGCACGCACCGGGAAGGCACGCTACAGAATCAATGCTTTCTATGAGCTCAAGGACAGGGCAGAACAGGTCTATACCACCCGTCAGATTGACCTGTCGGACATGAAGGGGCAGACAAGGCTCGGCACTAAGATCATCAATTGCAAGGGCGTCAGCTTCTTCTACGGAGACAAATGCTATCTTGACTCCTTTACCTACAATTTCCAGAGATATGACAAAGTCGGAATCGTAGGGCGCAACGGAGCCGGCAAGTCCACTTTTCTGAACCTTATGACCGGGAATTATACTCCCGACATGGTCTGTACCGACCCGGAAGCCTACAGGCAGATGACCTTAGGCGCCATGGATGGAGGCAGTCAGGCGCAGCAGACCGACACCCTGCCCGGCCTTCTGACAGGAAATATCGACAGGGGCGAGTCTCTCAAGATAGGATATTACCGGCAGAGCGGGATGTCATTCAACCCGGAAGACACCGTGCTGGATGTCGTGAACGATACACGTCTTCTCAGCCGCTTCCTATTCCCGCACAACATGCTCAACAACAAGATAGGGACACTCAGCGGAGGCGAAAGGCGCAGGCTGTACTTGCTGACAGTGCTTATGCAGGAGCCGAATTTCCTGGTTCTGGACGAGCCTACCAATGACCTGGACATCGTGACGCTCAACATTCTGGAAGAATATCTGAAAGAGTTCTCAGGCTCGTTGCTGATTGTATCTCACGACAGGCATTTCCTTGACAAGCTGGTGGACCATCTGCTGATATTCTGCGGTGACGGAGTCGTGAAGGACTTCGTCGGAAGCTATAGTGAGTACAGGGAATATATAAAGGACTATGAGGCCCAGCAGCGCTCAAAGGAGCGTGCCCAGGAACTTGCGGACAAGGAGAAAAAAGCTGCTGCACAGGATATTGCAGCAAAGCAGCAGGCCCCGACGCCGGCCAAAAAGGCAAAACTGACATGGAAGGAGCAGCGTGAGATGGAGCAGCTGGAAAAGGATCTTGAAGACCTGGCAGCCGAGAAAGCGGCTCTGGAAGAAAGCCTTGGCAGCGGCACCTTGCCTTTCGACAAGCTTAAGGAAGCATCCGAGCGGATTGGTGCCATAATTTCCGAAACCGACGAAAAGGAACTCCGCTGGCTGGAACTCTCCGAAAAGATGTAAAAGGCATATCTCATTGGAGACAATGCGATTGCTACATGTAGTAGTCGCAGTTGATGCGGTTGAGGATGTCCATCTGGTTGTAGTTGTCCTTCTGCGCTATCGGTTTGCCGAGCATGAGATAGTCAGCCATGGCAGATATGGCTTGAACGGTCTGCCTGTCGGTGTGCTGGGCGATGAGTACGTCAACGAAACCGGCGCGCATTGCCGCAAGGTTCTTTTCAAGCACGTCGAAACCTACGACACGGCAATCCTTTATACCCCTTCTTGCAAGCCAGTCCGCAACAAGATGGACGCGGGAGTTGAACATCACTATATTCTTGAAACCGGTATCCTTCCCTATTGTATTATCAAGACTTTCATCCATGGCAGCACGGTCAATCGGATTGATAAAGACGTTTTCAATCTCAGTGGAAGGATAATGCTCTGCCATGTAATCGAGGAATCCGGACCTGCGGGTTATGGTAGGATCCGACAATCCCCTCTTGTCGCGTGCGATGCGGACGATATAGACCTTCTCCAGGACATTGCCACGGGTCAGGATATCGGCACAGAGATAACCGCTCTGGTACATCGGCATTCCGAAATAAGCAAGGTAATTGTCATCTTCAAGCTTGGAATCTATGAACATGTACGGAACTCCCATTCCAGAAAGTTTCTTGACGAAATTCAGTGTCTGGGCACGGAACATCGGAGCTACCAGTATTCCTGATGGCGGATTTGAGATGATTTTGTCACATACTGCAGTGAAGGAATCAAGATTATACTGGTCATAACGGACAGGCTCCACTTTGATGCCATAACGCGCAAGCGCCTCGGAGGCATCCTGTATTCCCTTGTCGGTCAGGGACCAGAACTCACCGGTGAAGTACTCCGGGATGACACACTGGATTACAAACTCCTTGCGGGTTGCAAGAAGGGAGGCATAGAGATTGGGCTTGAAGCCAAGTTCCTCAATGACACGGAGCACTTTCTCACGGCTCTTCTTTGAAACTTCTCCCCTTTCGTGCAAAACACGGTCCACCGTTCCTTTTGAAACACCTGCTGCCTTTGCGACATCATTTATCGTTACCTTGCCGCCTGACTTGTTTGTATCCATAAAGTAATAAAGTTAATAGTTTTCCACCCGACACTTGTGCAAATCAACGCAAGGTATCAAAAGGCGTACAAATATCCTAAAAAAAATCCATGCATCAAACACGGAAAATAAAAAAATAGCAACTTTTTCCGTGAACGGGCACGGAAATCGAAAATAATTGTTCCTTTTGCACCCTATATTCTCCCGCCGGGAGCAGGCACCGATGTGCCATATCCACATAAAACATTAAAAAACAGAATAATACAACTAAATTATAAACGCTATGCCAAAAGTAAAAGTTCTGCGTTGAGGGCGGAGACCGTCTCGGCATCTATTTCCTTGAGACAGGCGCAGTTGCACGCCCAAGCAAGGTTGTCTATGACAGGGCTAACTCAGCAATCGCACAGATCGAGAAGGGAATGATTGACTGGGAGAAAGTGTTCGAAGGCGCTGACTGGTTCCACTGGACAGGCATCACGCCTGCAATCAGCCAAGGCGCTGCCGATGTATGTCTTGAGGCAATCAAGGCTGCAAACAAGCTCGGAGTTACCGTTTCATGCGACCTGAACTACCGCAAGAACCTCTGGAAATATGGCAAGACCGCTTCTGAGGTAATGCCTGCACTTGTTGAAGGATGCGACGTCATCCTTGGTAACGAGGAAGATGCAGAAAAAGTGTTCGGCATCAAACCTGAGGGCTTCGACGTTACCGCAACCAAGGGTGAGGTCAATGCTGCCGAATTCGAAAGCGTTTGCCGCCAGCTCATGGCAAAATTCCCACGCGCAAAGAAGGTCATCATCACCCTCCGCGGCTCAATCAACGCCAACCACAACACATGGGGCGGCGTTCTCTTCGATGGAGAAAAGCTCTATCAATCACCACGTTACGACATCACCCACATCGTTGACCGCGTCCCCCTGCTTATTTTTCAGACCAGTTCGGCTACAAGTCTTCATCAGGAATGGGTATGGCCCTGATCATCACCCTTTATGCGATTGTTACCATTCTCTCGATTTTCGGCGGATATCTTCCAAAGATCTTCGTGGACAAGAAGCAGATGAATCCTTATCAGGGCAGGATGCTTTCCATGCTCATCTTCGCATTCTTCCCGCTCTTCGCCCTCCTGGCCCAGCCTCTCGGAATCCACTCAGCATGGTGGCCTGCAATCCTCATCGGTCTTGCCGGTGCCGGACATCAGGCATGGAGCGCCAACCTTTTCTCAACAATCGGCGACATGTTCCCTAAGTCTGCAATCGCCACCATCACCGGTATCGGTGGTATGGCCGGTGGTGTAGGTTCATTCCTCATCCAGAAAGGTGCCGGTATGCTCTTCACCTACACTGACTCTCTTGGCGAGGCATTCAACTTCCTCGGGTTCTCAGGAAAGCAGGGAGGATATTTCATCGTATTCTGCTGCTGCGGTCTGGCTTATGTCCTTGCATGGACAATAATGAAGACCCTTGTGCCTAAATACAAGAAGATTATTCTCTAGCAGGACAATAATCCATAATACCATTATCTATAATCATTCGCAGAAAGGGCTGGACGTCGAGACGACATCCAGCCCTTTCAAATAACTTCACCAGAGAAACAAATTAATGGTCTAATGCCGTAGAGCAACTTCGACGCTGGGAAAACCCGGATTATCCCTCATACCCTAATGGGTGTATTCGCTCGGAGTAACCCCGAATTGCTTCTTGAAACTGGTTGAGAAATGAGAGAGTGTACTGAAGCCTGTCATGTCAGCAATCTCGGAAATATTGTATTTCCTTTCTTTGAGAAGCTGAGCTGCTCTGTTGAGTTTGTACCTTTTGAAGAATACACTCGGGTTTTCTCCTGTCAGACCCTTGACTTTATAATAAAACTTGGTTCTTGACATGTGCAACCTTTCAGTCATTCCTGTCACATCGAGTTCACTGTTGGATATTTCCTTTTCCATCAATTCATACAGATCTTTCATGAAAGCACTGTCCTGTTCTGAAAGGGTGTTCTCCTCGAGTTCTTCCACTTCGGTGGAGCTTGAAAGCAGTTTCCTGGTATTCTCCCTGTTTTTGATCTGCGAACTGATCAGGGCCAGAAGGTATTGAGGCTCAAACGGTTTCGTAACATAGGCGTCCGCCCCGCAGTTGAGTCCTTCAACTTTATCTTCAACATTTGCCTTGGCTGTGAGCAGAATTACAGGAATGTGGGAAAGCTGAAGGTTATTCTTAATTTCCCTGCAGAACTCATATCCTGTCTTGTCAGGCATCACGACATCGCTGATGACAATGTCCGGGGCCGCCTCCTTCAGAAGTGTGAAAGCAGAATCGGCATCGTACTTGAAAAGAACCTTGTAATATGGAGAAAGCAGTTCCTTCATATACCGTACTACTTCGGTATCGTCATCCACAATGAGGACAGTATGCCTCTTGCTTTCTTCCTTCTCGCTTTTTTCAGGCAATTCCTCATAGCTTATGCTTTGTTTTCTGACGAAATCATTTTCTGGTGAATAATCCTTCTCCTTTTCGGTATATGACGACTCACTTGCCGGTATCAGCAGGGT
Organism: uncultured Bacteroidales bacterium; assembly: GCA_945827785.1. Classification (GTDB taxonomy): domain Bacteria; phylum Bacteroidota; class Bacteroidia; order Bacteroidales; family UBA932; genus Cryptobacteroides. Next base: position 8,943 of record CALZOR010000045.1, read on the forward strand.
GAATTCTGCTCCTACGGCATCCTTCCTGTTCGCAGCCTTGAGGTATCCGTGGTGTATCTGTGCGAGTGCGCGCGCATAGTACAAGCCTATGCCGGTGCCCCAGTTGTAAACACCTCTGGTGCTGTTGTCAAGCTGGTAATATCTTTCAAAAATCCTCTCAAGCTGGTCTTCTGGGATTCCCTGGCCACTGTCCTTTACCGTAATTTTGATATATCTGGAATCTGTATCCTTGCTGCTAAGATTGAAAATCTTGTTGGCATCTTCCCTTGTGAGAAAATCGAGGCTTATCTCAACCTTGCCTCCACTAGGGGTGAACTTAATGGCGTTGGACAGAAGGTTGAAGCAAATCTTGTCGAGTTTGTCCTGATCGAACCATGCAATGAGCGAGTCCTCGATGCCCCAGGTGATTAAATCTATGTTCTTTTCCCTGGCTGTGGTCCTGAATAATTCTGCCAGGTAGTTGAGTATTTGTACGACATCTGCCTTCCTGACCTTCAGCTTAAGAGTGTCGTTCTCAAGCTTGTTGAAATCAAGCAGCTGATTGACAAGGCGTAACATCCTTGATATATTCCTTTGCACTATATCAAGTAATCTTTTTTGGTCTGAAGAGATATTGTTTGATTCTGCAAGCTGGGCGACAGGGGCGGAAATCATCGTCAGCGGTGTCCTGAATTCATGGGAAATATTGGCAAAAAAACTCATATTCATTTCATTCACCTTCTTTTCCTGCTCACTTTCGAGTGCAGCTTTCTTCTTCGCCTGGGAAATGGCAATGAATTTTCTCCTGTAATGAACTATTATGGTTACGATGCCCAACGATATTACTATATATATAAGGTATGCCCACCATGATTCGTAAGGTGGCCTTTTGATTGTGACATCGAGGCTTTTCTCTGCAAAGACCTGTTTTTGGTCGATGCTGGTGATCCTGACCTTGAATTTGTAACTCCCGGATGGAATGTTCGCATAATTTGCTTCCCTGTTGTTATGGGCATCAATCCAGAATTTGTCGAAACCTTCGAGCATATATGAATATCTCACCCTCTCGAATTCGCTGAAATCCAGAGCAGTAAATGCAATTGCAAAGCTGTTCTGGCTGTATTTCAACTTTATTTCAGGGTTGAATTCCATGGATTTGGATATGCAGCCATTTTCAGAAGGGGTGATGATGCTGTTGTGCACCTTCAGTGCTTCAAACATCAGAGGGATGTTCAGATTGGTCATGATGGCCACCGGGTCGAAGAGTGTAAGTCCGTGTGTGCCTCCGAAGGCCAGCATCCCATTTGTTGTGTGGCAGGAGGATCTGTCGTAGAACTGGTTTCCGCCGATCCCGTCGGAAGCAAAGAAGTTGATGAATTTGCCGACGGTCCTGTCGTATTTGCCGAGGCCGTATTGGGTGCTTACCCAAAGGTTTCCGTAGTTGTCCTCGGTGATGCTGCATATATCGTTGCATGGGGTTCCGGGAATCGGGCTTAGATTGTTTGCTATAGGGTCGTATTTCAGCAGGCCGTTTGCCACTGTCCCTACCCAGGCCATGCCTTCTTTGTCAACGGTAATGCATGATGGAATGAAGACAGACCTGTTGATGCAATCTGCCCAGTCTGTTTGGGAAATATCGATATGTCTGGCTTTCAGGGTTTTATGGTCAATATGGTATAATCCATAGCCGAATGTGCTCACTATCAGGTCTCCACCAGGGAGGAAATCTATGCCTGCAACGAATGTATATGCCCCGTCGGGGATGCCTAAATCAATGGTTTCGGAGGAACCGTCGCTTCCGAATCTCATCAGATTCATTCCTGTTCCTGCCCATATATGGGAATCCGAATCGGCTCTCATGCATAAAACATAAAGGGTCGGCCATGAGTGGACGCGGTACAATCTGTTTCCATCGAGCCTATACACGGTCATTCCATTGTCTGACCCCACCCAAAGCAGGCCTTTCTCATCAATGCAGATACTGCTGACGAGGTTTTTGTATCTGTCATCAACCTTGTCACTGCTGATGGCTTTTGCCATAGTGTTGGTTTCTGCATCATAAATGTATATTCCGTCCCTGAGAGTGCCGGCGAACAATTTACCGTCCTTTGAGGCATGTACTGCTGTTACCGATTTGCCTTTAAGTGAGGAATTGAGGATGTTGTTGCCGAATCTCTGCTTGTTTGCGTATGTAAGTTCAAATCCCTGGTCATAAGAACACCACCAGATGTTGCCGAAACTGTCTTCATAGATGTCGTTTAGCTTGAAATCCGGGAGATTGAAATTGAAATTCATGTCTTCCTGATGGGCAAGATGCCCAGTGCGGCAGTCAAAGGAAAACGTACCCTCAGAGTCAGAAATCAACAATATGCTGTAGCCGCAAGTCAGAATTTTTGAAATCGGTTTGCTTGTCAATCTTTTGTCTGTCTGGATATTATGCGGCAGAGGGAGGAAATTTTCGCCGGATGTATTGAAAATATGGATTCCTTTTTCTGAACTTACCCAAATGTTGCCGTCCGGAGCTGTAACTGCTGACAAAAGATTGCTGAAGGGGAGTGATATCGATGAAATAGGTTTCATAGTCCCGATATTATAGCAGTAGAGCCGGTCTGAAAAAATCCACAGCCGGTCATCCGGGGATATGAACATCCTTGAAATACTCTTCCATCCATCGCTGAATATGCTGATTTTGTTTTCAAAACAGTCTTTCTCAGGGTTATATACGCATATTGCATCAGATGTATTTATAAGAATTTTCCCGCTTTTGCTTTCCATAATCTGACTGATGTTCTGGCTGAAGACACCGTAAATCTGGATGGGCTTGAATCTGCCATTGTCCTGATACCGGCAAATGCCGTTGACGGTGCCGACCCACAGGCGACCTTTGTTGTCGTTATGCAATACGGAAATCTGGTTGTCCACCAATCCTGAATTGCCATCGCAGAAGAACTGATGGTATTCTTGTGAATCGAATTTGTTCAAACCCCTGAATGTGCCTATCCATATCTGTCCACTCGCATCCTGTGTTATAGCGTTGATGCGGTTGTTCGAAAGGGTTTGGGATATTGTGAAAAGGCTTGTCTGTTCATCTGAAGGTTGGCCATGGCCGTGGGCATGGGACCAAGTCAGAAGGTTTAACGATAAGACAGCAACCAGAAAGAGTGCAAATGTTCGGTTCATTCTCATAAATACGTAAAAAGGACGCGCAATATACGAAAAAATACATTCAAACATATATATGTATATGCTTTTAAACATATCGAAAAAAGAATGAACGGATTGGAAAGTGATTTTTTACCACGAAGAAAACATAAAATACGAAAAAGAAAGTCCAATCACGCTTTTTTTCTGAAATTTGCAACCGCTAATTCACATAACACTGAAATTATGAAACCATTTCTGAACTTTTTGATTATTGCAGGAGTTTCTGCCTCATTCCTGTCTTGTGGAAGCAGTCGGAGTCAGACTTGTATGTCGGATGCTGGCGAGATTCTCGCATCTTCTTCAACTGCCGTTGTCTCTACTGACAAAGGTAAGGTTGCGGGTTACATTCTTGATGGTGTAACGGTGTACAAGGGTATACCTTACGCACGCGCCGAGAGATTCATGCCTGCTGAACCAGTGGAAAAATGGGAAGGTATCCGAAGCTGCCGCCAATATGGACCGGTATGTCCCCAGCCGGACCGTCAGGGATGGCTCAATGATGAGATTGCCTTCGCATTCAATTGGGATGATGGTTTCGCTATGGAGGACTGTCTCAGGCTCAATATCTGGACACCTGCTCCCGACGGGAAAAAGCGTCCGGTCATGGTCTGGCTTCACGGAGGCGGATACACTGCCGGTTCAGGTCAGGAACTTCCTTCCTATGAGGGCTCCAACCTTGCAAAATCAGAGGATGTAGTTGTTGTCTCGATCAATCACAGACTCAATGTCCTGGGCTTTTTGGATCTGTCCGCTTTCGGTGAAAAATATGCAAAATCCGGGAATGCCGGTCTTCTTGACATCGTTGCTGCGCTCCAATGGGTGAGAAGGAACATCGCTTCATTCGGAGGAGACCCTGCCAATGTCACGATCTTCGGACAGAGCGGCGGTGGTGGAAAGGTATCCACCCTTCTTGCAACTCCTTCAGCAAAAGGTCTTTATCATAAGGCAATCGTTCAGAGCGGCTCAATGCTCCGTACGATGGAGGCCAAGTACTCAAGAAAGATAGGCGCGGCCACTTTGCGTAATCTTGGTCTGGATGCATCAAGCATCGATAGAATAGCAACTGTTCCATACAAAGAACTCCTTGCAGCTGGCGACAAGGCAGTTGCCCAGGTGAAGGCAGAGGCAGAGAAGGAAGGCATCAGCACCTTCATTTTCGGATGGGCCCCTACAGTTGACGGAGCGGTGCTTCCTGCACAACCTTTCGATGCGAAGGCTCCGGAGATGTCAGCTGACGTTCCTCTCCTGGTGGGATCCACCCTTCATGAGTTCACCGCATCGACCTACGTTCCTGCACTGCGCTCCGTCACCAGGGAAGATGCAATAGATTTCGTAAGGAGAACCTATGGAGAGAAGACAAACAGTTTTGTAGAACTCTTTGCAAAAGCCTATCCTGGGTATAAGCCTCTTGATCTTATAGATACGGACTTCACCTTCAGACCTGGCGTTCTTGAACAGGCTGCCCTGAAGTGCCGTCAGGGTGCAGCTCCTGTCTATGTTTATATGTTCTGCTGGGAGTCACAGGTCCTGGATGGCATCCTTCGCAGTACCCACTGCATGGAGATCCCGTTCGTATTCAACAATGCGACTGTCCATGCAAGCATGACAGGAGGCACGAAAGAGGCCGTTGAACTGGCTTCGAAAATGAGTCACAGCTGGGCAAATTTCGCGCGCACAGGCAACCCGAATGCCGAAGGCCTGCCTCAGTGGGAGGCTTTCAACTGCGAAACCATGCCGACGATGATTTTCGACAATGAGTGCAAGGTTCTCTATGGACATGACAAGGAGCTGATAGATTTCATCAGACTCTTCCCGACAAGAGGTTTCTAACATTCTATACCATATTAACCATTTAACACTAATTCAAATGATAACCAAACTAATTTCCAAAGGAATGGGAGCGCTGCTTGCAGCGTCAATAGTCTCATGCGCTCCGAAGGGAGATCCGCAACTTGGTCACTCGTCCATTGACAAGGTGCTTGCTGCAATGACCCTTGAAGAAAAGGCCCATCTTGTAATCGGAACAGGAATGGCAGGCTTCTCAGGTGAGGCTCCTGTAATCGGCGAAACCCGCAATCTCGTACCTGGAGCAGCCGGAACCACCTATCCGATTCCTCGTCTGGGTATCCCTGCCATAGTCCTTGCCGATGGCCCTGCAGGTCTGCGTATCAATCCGACACGCGAAGGCGATGACCAGACATACTACTGCACCCATTTCCCAATCGGTACCCTCCTTGCTTCGACATGGAACACTGAACTCGTTGAGCAGGTTGGTGAGTCAATCGGAAATGAGGTCCTTGAGTACGGCGCTGACGTGCTTCTCGCACCGGCTCTCAATATCCACCGTAACCCTCTGTGCGGCCGTAACTTCGAATATTATTCGGAGGACCCTGTAGTCAGCGGAAAGATTGCAGCGGCTTATGTCAACGGCATCCAGAGCAATGGAGTCGGCACGTCAATCAAACACTATGCTCTCAACAACCAGGAGACAAACCGTATGAAGAACGACGCCAGGGTAAGCCCTCGTGCAATCCGCGAGATATATCTCAAGGGATTTGAGATTGCCGTCAAGGAGTCACAGCCTTGGACAGTCATGAGCTCGTACAATTATCTCAACGGTGTCTATACCTCTGAAAGCAAGGACCTTCAGACCACTATGCTTCGCGACGAGTGGGGATTCAAGGGAATGGTCATGACCGACTGGTTCGGCGGGGCTGATGCCGCTGCACAGATGTGGGCAGGAAATGACATGCTCCAGCCTGGTCGTGCTGGACAGTTTGAGGACATCGTAGAAGGAGTCCGTTCAGGTCGCCTTAGCGAGGCTGACCTCGACAGGAACGTACGCCGCGTGCTTGAGCTCATCGTGAAATCTCCTCGCTTCAAAGGCTATAAGTTCAGCAACAAACCTGACCTCAAGGCTCATGCTGAGGTTACAAGGCAGTCAGCAGTTGAAGGAATGGTTCTTCTTGAGAACAACGGGGTCCTTCCTCTTGCTGAGGACGTGAAGAAAGTAGCACTTTTCGGAACCACCTCCTATGACTTCATAGCCGGCGGTACCGGCTCGGGCAACGTGAACCGTGCCTACACCGTTTCTCTCCTTGAGGGCCTTTCAAACGCAGGTTACGCTACTGACCCTGAACTTGAAACTATTTATGGCAAATATATTGAAGAGG